>NZ_BAABGA010000030.1:0-164671 GCF_039541335.1 Novipirellula rosea
GAGGTTTGAAGCTTGCCTTGGATAAGGATGCCAGGGAGAATGGTACAGCGATGGCCGATGGTCGTGCGCGACGTGGCAACGCCAGCGCAGGGAACAGGGCCAATGGAAACGGCCAAACTGACGCCGATGCTGCGTAACAACCTACTCTCAGCTTAGCCTTTACCAACTCGATACCCGGTTCAGCCCAAAACTGAGCCGGGTATTTTTGTGCGAAACCACAGGAAAACGAGAGATTGAGTTTTGCGCGTTTGACTTCGAAATTGACTCCAAACGAACTCGAAATCCGGTTTCGTGGTACTACGCAGAGAAAGCGTATCGGAAGTCGTTGTCGTAAACCGTTTCCAAACCACGCTTTGCGGAATTCACTTTGAAAGTTGAATTCAGGTTAGTGGTGTCCTCGACTAGGTCGAATTCAATCTTTACCGCAAGTTTGGCGACGAATTCGGCGTAATCTCGCAATGGGTCAGTTCTTGAGCAGTTCTGGAGGTTGCGACGTTCTTAATTCATTTATGGCCTCCATTCAGTTGTGAACGGTATGTTGCGAGTGAACAGCAGTAACGACGCCAGAGGGTGACTATTGCGACTTTCACATTCTTCGTCATCCCGAGATGGAACGGCAAATGATGTTCGAGCTTTACGTCAGCAACGAGGCAGACAAACCAGCGAAGCTGGTTCAGTTGAAAGCAATCATCGACGCAGGCGACGACGGACGCCCAGTGATACCTCCGTTTGGTTCAAATAGATCGTGATGCTCTGCAGCAGATCAACGAATGGATGCCCAAATTTCGCGACACTGCTGGCTTGATCGTGGATGTGAGAGACGGCGGTGCAGATCGAGGGAACCATTGCAGAAGCTCTATGACTATCTCGCTGCTCCAGATCGCTCGCCCAAAATATTCAATGCAGCAGTGTATCGTTTGCATCCTGCTCATCGTACTGATCATCTTGAATCGCGGTTCATGTGTAAGCGTTCGGCAGGCCTAGCGGCTTTTCAGCTTTCTACGGCGGGCGCGGCGCGCTTTAGTTTGTGCGGCCCTGGCTAGCGATTCTTGTTGACGATAGGTGCGGATCGATTCGGGATGCGACACAGCCCAGCGGTCCGGCAGCAGTGACTCGAGCTCACACTGGCCTCCCGCTAGGCTGCGAAGTACGTCGTCCAAGTACGCCCACAAGTCGAGTTGTTGACGCGACGCACTGGCGACGAGTGTGTACATTCGCGCCGCCACTTCGCCCGCAGCCTCGCTGCCGATAAACAACCAGTTCTTTCGCCCGATCGTTAGCTTGCGAAGTTCTCGTTCGGTGTCGTTGTTGTGGATCGGTAAGCGACCATCTTCTAAGAACGCAACTAGAGGCTTCCACTGGTTCATCGCATATCGCACCGCCACGCCGATCGCACTCTTGGGAAGCACGCCTGCGTCCGCTCGCCAATCTTCTAACAACAACCGAAACTGCTCGACCAGCGGCAGCGACTTCTCGCGGCGCAACCGCAAGCGATCGCTTGCCGAAAGCTCCGCAGCTTCGTCTTCGATGTCAAATAACTGACGGTAAAACGCCAACGCACGCGCAGCACGCTGCGGATCGTTACTTCTAGCCGCCTCAAACTTGCGACGCACATGCGCATGACAACACGAAGCGAAGATTCGATCGTCGCTACCTAAATAAACGCCGTCATATACTCCGTAAGCATCGACTGTTGCCCAGCCTTGGTAGTCAGCCAAGAAGGCGGAGGGTCCTTCGCGAGTCGCTTTGCCTTGGGCCCGTGAGCGATGGAAGAAGAACACGCTGTAGGGCGATGGATCTTCGGGGCCACAGACATTCGATCTGGCCAGCCACATTCGTCCGGTTCGCATCTTGCCAGGAAGAGAAGTGTCTTGTAGACGCACCGGAGTGTCATCCATGCCAATCACGGGTGAAGTCAACAGACGCGACTTCATCAAGTCGGTCAAGGGCGTGATGAGGTCGGCGGCGGCATCAAGCAGGCCTACCTGCGTGCTACGTGGGATGACCACGCCAGCTCGGGCGAACACATCTTCAAGCCGATACAGCGGCAGATGGTCGGCGTATTTGCCAAGAATGATTTGTGCTGTCACGCCGAAACCGTAACGAGAGCCCTTTGTCAGCGAGGCCGCATCGTTGTCGGATTCCGGCGGTGGAGCGACCTTTACTGTTTCCTTGCACTTGCTGCACGCACGCTTGAGATACTCCAGCACATGCACGACCATCTTGGCGGGCACATACTCCAGACGTTCACGAACGTCCTTGTCGATCACTGGCATCTCGTCGCCACAACAAGGGCACGCTCGCTCTTGTTCAGGCACGTCAATTAACTGGGTTTCACGCGGCAGATTGTCGGGAAAACGATCCGATTTCTTGCGGCGGCGACGGACGGTGATCTTTTCTTCGACCGTTTCGTCAACGTCAACGGCGTCACTGTTTTCTTGGACCGATGTATCGAACAAAGCCAGTTGAGAGCCATCGTCAATGAAGCGTTCACTCCGCTGACCATAGATGTACCGCTTGAGCTGTTCGAGCTCAAACTTTAGCTTCTCGTTGTCACTCGCAAGACGTTCAGTGAGCTCGGACTGCGTTTCCATTAACGCATGGCAAGCTTCGATATCGTTCGGTAAATCTTGGCGATCGGACATGCCATTGGTTGTCGCGATTACAAAGAAAAACGCAAGACGAGAACTCGACTTGCGTTTGCATTTTTCAAAAGTTTTTAGCTGTAATGCTTTTATGCAACCTTGTATCGCTTGCGTTGCTTGGCCGACTCGATGTCGATGCCCGAGAGCAGCAGCGACAACTTGACCGGATCGATTTCGAGCGAAGCTTGATCGGATTTCAAAGCGGAGAGCTGGAAGGTTCCCGCTTCGAGTCGCTTGTACCAAATCATCAATCCATCTCGGTCCCAAGCAAGAATTTTGACACAGTCGCGACGACGATTGAAGAAGAGGAACAGGTGGCCTGAGACCAACGGGACTTCGAAGTGCTCGGCGACGAGTCCAGACAAACCGTTGAAGCTCTTTCGCATATCTGTCGGCTCGTTGAAAATGAAGATCCGTGAGGAGGCGGCGACCGAGATCATGATCGTGGCTCCGCAGCACGCGTGGTTGCCTCGACGACTGCAGCGATCAAGTCCGTGAGCTGTTGTTTGTCGAGTTGGTCGGCGAGTTCAATGGTGGCACCGCCGGGAAGAGTGAGCGAGTTTCGCTGCGTTGGGCACGGCGGCAGCGACACGGCAACAAACTTGGGCTCTGGAGTCTGTTGCTTCGAGAGTTTACGTTTCCAGTGATAGAAACTAGCTTGTCCGCAGCCTTCGTCGGCACAGAACTTTGCGATTGTCAGTCCGCTGTGGCGTTGAAGTTGGATGCGTGATTCCCAAATTTTACGACGTGACGAAGCGGTAGAGTTTGGCATGGTGACCTCCTGGGGTTGAGACAAAACCCAGCAGCCTACCGAAGTCAAATCTCATCCCCCCGCCGAACGCTTACGTTCATGTATCGAAAGGATTCCAAAGAATGCTCAGCAAACGAGAAAGCGGCCATTGCAGAGTTCGAGAAATCTTTCCGTCCTGAATGGAACTTTCCCGCCGACCAATTCAGCGATTGGCATTACATGGTACTCAGTCAGGTAGGCTCAGTCGGCTACCACTACGACAAGCCTGTCGTAGTTTTGATGAATGCCAAGTGCTTCAGCGCGACCGATATCTTTCTTGCCGGTTTAAAAGGGCGCGAGAACCTTACGCTGATGGGGACCGCTAGCGGCGGCGGCAGTGCATTTAAGCGAACTGTTGATTTAGGCAAGACTCCGCTTGAGCTTCAAATCGCCAGAATGGCTTCATTCCAAGCTGACGGCCTATTGTTCGATGGTAATGGGTTCAACCGGACCGAACAATAAATCCTGAGCCCGAATACTTCGTAGGCGGTCGCGACAACATGTTGGAAACGGCTATTTCCGATATCCAAGACGCTCGCGAAGAGGCACTGAATTAGAATTTTACATTTACGGTGACACGGCTGACGATGTCTAGATGCTGTCGATCGCTGTTTCCGCGAGTGGGCTGTACCTCGATCGGTCTGGCCGGCGTCGTTCGTTGTCCTGGTGGAATCCAAATCGCTTGAGCAGTCGAATGGAACAATGATTGCTTGGCCGGACATTCGCATGAAAGGCGGCAAATCTATTTTCACGGGCGTGGGCTAGCATTGTCGAATCGCGATCCGTCATCCCCGAAGGGTCGATTTCGCTAGTAGCCTATTTGAGCGTTGCCGTGATTGCTCGATTTGAGAGCGAAGGCTGCAACAGGCAATTCACGGAGGCAACACCGTCGATTGCACTGACAAAATATAACCTTTATTGCAACCGCAGTGCGTTTTTCTACGATTTTTGCAGAAAGGTCTGTCAGATTCGCTATCGAGATGGATTTGATCAGTTGGAGAATGCGATTCAATGACCGATGACCCAGAGACACGTGAAAGTCTGCTGCTGCGAGTGCGAAATCCCCAGGACGCAGAAGCGTGGGATGAGTTTGCTCGTATTTATCGACCGGTCGTTTATCGATTGGCCCGCGGTCGAGGCATGCAAGACGCCGATGCGCAAGACCTAGCACAGCGAGTTTTGATGTCCGTTGCGGCAGCACTCCCGCGTTGGCAACGGACTGGTCCAACTGCGCGTTTCAGTCATTGGTTACGGCGCGTGGCCAAAAACGAAGCATTGAAAGTTCTGACGAGACTTCCTCGCGATCGAGGGTGTGGCGGTACCACGGCCGCATCGATGATGAATGAGCAACCGCAGGGCGTTCATGAACTTGAAACGACCATAGACCTAGAGTTCCGACGTCAACTGCTTCGCCGGGCCAGTGTCATCGTGCGAGAGCGAGCGGACAAGGTAACGTGGCTGGTTTTCTCGCTCACTATGATCGATGGCCTGTCCATCGCGGAGGCGTCCCAGAAGTTGGGACGAAACGAAGGTATGGTCTATGCCGCGAGAAGTCGGATTGTTCGTCGGTTGCGCGACGTCGCTCGTCAGTTGGAGGATACATTCAATGATCAATGAGCAAGTCACCGGTTGGTGCGACCCGTCCAGAGTCGAAGCGTTTCTCAGCGAATCGCTAACGGAAGCAGAGGAGGTGTCCTGGATGAGCCATCTTGACGAATGCGCCTCGTGCCGCGAACGATTGCAAAATGCCGCCGCCGACAAAAAGACTTGGCTCCAGTGGGAATCAGTATTACAGGACGCGATCGATGATACTGTTTCGTTGAGCACCACGGGCTCACAACGAGAATTTTCTGATAACGAGAGCGCTGATCATTCGGTGCAGCGTGTCATTGAAATGCTCGTTCCAAGCGATGATCCCGAGATGCTCGGGCGAATCGGCGTATACGAAGTTACCGGCGTTGTTGGCGCGGGTGGCATGGGCATCATATTGAAAGGACACGAACGTTCGCTGGACCGAATCGTCGCAATCAAGGTACTGGCACCGCACCTAGCAACAAGTGGCGCGGCTCGCCACCGATTTGGACGCGAAGCCAAGGCTGCCGCCGCAGTAGTGCATCCGAACGTGATTGCAATTCACAGCGTGTCGAATGAGGGACCGCTGCCTTTCTTAGTAATGCCGTATGTGCCGGGCGATTCGGTGCAGCAACGGCTCGACCGACGAGGACCATTCGAAATAATACAAGTGCTGCGCATCGGTCGCCAGATCGCAGCCGGACTTGCCGCGGCCCACGAGCAAGGCTTGGTCCATCGCGACATCAAACCTGCCAATATTTTACTTGCTGGTGGAGTTGATCGTGTGATCATCACTGACTTTGGGCTAGCGCGAGCGGTTGACGACGCCTCGATGACTCGAAGCGGAATCATATCGGGTACGCCGCAATATATGTCACCCGAACAAGCACGTGGGGAGTCGATTGACGTTCGTAGCGATCTTTTCTCGCTAGGCAGCGTTCTATACTCCATGTGTGCCGGCCATTCACCGTTCCGGGCCGAAACCAGTTATGGCGTCTTACACCGGATTATCCATGAATCGCCGCGTTCAATTCGCGAGGCAAATCCGAGCGTGCCAATCTGGTTAAGCCGTTTTTTCGAACAACTGCACGCTAAATTACCCAATGACCGCATTCAGTCCGCGACGCAAGTCGAGCGTCTACTAACTACCTGCATCGCGCACTTGGAACAACCTGATCAATCGTCGGTTCCCTTCGAATTGCTGGAGCCAGCCAGAAAATCTAAAAGTAACTCAGTATCACTACTCGTTGGAGAAAAAAACATGGAAACTTTTGATTACCTTTACCACAAGCTGACTTTTGTGACGGCATATCTGCTGCTGGGCGCAGTTGGCATTTTCCTGCTGAGTTTGGTTTGTGCGGTCCTCGGACTTTCAAACGCCGTCACAACATTCACTGGCGTCGCCCAGGCATTAGGCTTTGCTGGCGGAATGCTGTTTGTCGCGTTCCTGTTTGCCTCACTAACGCGTGGGATCATGTATTTCCTCGTAAATCGCAAACGCGATCTACCATCAAATTGAGTCGTCAGAAATTTTAGCAGGGCCGATGCGATGCTATTTCAACTCCCAGATCAATTGACTCAATCGATGACTGGAGTTTGAATTTTAGCAGAAGACTTGATAGCCAATTTTGCATTGGGCGAGGTTCGAATTGCCAGACTGCGACAGGTTTGGTGTGGAAACGGTCGTGACCAGCAACCGACAATTAAGTAATTGGATGTGTGGACATCGGATTAGAATTTGGCCGACATTCCTATCACCGCCGGAAAAATCTAATGTGTTGATCCAGAATCCTGGCGAAACTAATCCCAACAACATCAAGGTAGCGCTGTACAGCTAATATCCGAATAAGCCGAGGCATCGCTGCCTCGGCTTTTTGGTTCAATACAGCGGGATCGGCTACTTGCTATCTGATTGGTTGGCCGCTATTAGATTCCGAGACCGAGGAAACCGAGAGGTCGTTGAAGACAGCTCGAATCTGCTCTTCGGGAGTTCGGTACCAGAAAACAAAATGATCGCAACAAATGCAGTCAAGGCAAGTAATAGTCGTATCGTCATCCAAGAACGTTTGACAGCGCTTCGTGTGTCCACGTCAGTCGAAAACTCCAAGCAATTTTAGGACCATCGCAGCAAATGCAACGATTGACAGTCCCAACGCCGTCGAAGCTGCGGTCTTCGCTGATTTGAGCTGAGCCGAATTTTCCTTGACTTTCAAGCGAAGAAACTCGCTGTTGTAGTTCTTGATCCTGTTGGTTCGATCCCACGGCTTGTCACTCTAATGATGTCGGCGAATACAAGTCTGTCGACTTGGGTTGCAGCGCTGCTAAATTGTGCAGATGGTCATCGTGATTGAGCTGGGCATGTGCGTACCACTTTCCATTGGTCGTCGCCTTGTAAACGATGGTGCGATGGAGGAATTCGTCGCCGGCTTCGTTGGAGACGGCAACGTCAACAAGCGAGCGATCCGAACGACCGTAGATCGCAATCCAGTGCGTTCGGATATCCAGCTCCAACTCATCATGGGGAAGATACCTAGCCTTGTAGACCCTCGAAATCCGATCCGGCTCGTTCAAAGAATCTGGCTGAGCGGTCTGACCGGTATCGCCGATGAGCGTCGTGTGCTGGAGGAAGGCTGCGTAGTAGTTGTGTGGATCATTGCGACCCTCACACGAGTTCTTGGTGCGGGCGGCATTGAATCTGTCGAAGTCACGATCGATAAAAGCTCGAACCAGATCCGTCGCAGCGCCTTCCGGCGTACTATTTCCTGTCGGAAAGCCATTTTTTCCAACTGTTTCGCCAGCGACCTGGTCCGTGTCGACGGGCAGCGGCGTTCGAGTCCTTTCTTCAGCGCTGGCAAAGTCCTTCGCGTTGAGAAATTTTTCAACTCGCAACAGATAACCGTGGTGGCCTCGAATACCATCGGAGCAAACGATAAGGAAGCCGCATTGCGTTAACTTGTTCGGAGCCACAGAAAACGCGACCGTTATGGCGTTTTCCGGTTGACGATGGTTCGCGGGGTTCGGAGCCAGTTGCGCCGTGAGCAAGTGATTCTGAGCCGCATCTTGCATGTCCAGTTCTGCATAGGCGAATGTTTCCATCGCCCCTGCACGTTTGAATTCAAGCCAAACTTTGATCCCAGCATCACCATTCTTTGCGGCGTGCATTTCGATTCCGTAAACGTCCTTGGCTTGCTCCTTCGTCAGCTCCTTGATCTGAATCATTGCATGGCTCGCATGACAAACGAATGCGAAAGCAAGGCCTAGAAATGCAGACAGAATTTGCGTTGTAATTTTCATTTCAGTGTTCACTTTCAAATTGCAAGAGATTGATACTGCTCGGTGCGACTCACCGCCGGTGTCCGCCGAAGCAACAGCCAGAACGCGGTACCAGCAAGCACGACCGGTAGGATAATGGCTGCCGAAGAGTAGACGATGATCAACGGAACAGACTCCCAGGTTCCACTGATCGCGGCGGCGACGGAGATTGATGCGAAAGAACAGATGATCGAGGTCAGCAAGCCCCAACAGAAAGCGGCTCCATGAATCGTTCGAGCGTTCAATGCGTTGCGGCGACGCAAATGAAAGGCGATTGGCATACCGATCAGACCTGCAACCAGATAACAGATGGCAGCAATCACTGCCAAGGCTCCAATCGGAATGACGATACCGACAATCGCGACGAATGCGATAAACGAGAGCGGCGTGACGAGCGGTGCAAAGGCGTACGCTCGCCACATGTCACGGTTGGACGGTGCCGGAACAAGGTTTGCCATGTCAAAATCCCTTCGTCGTGATATTCGAATCGGGTGTGAATCGGACGACTGAAACGCCAGATGCTTTCAGTTTACCGATGACATCAGGTAAATCGCTTGGCTTTTGAACACCGGATGGCTTCCCTGGTTGAGGACTGGCCTGCCGCGTTTCCGATTCGACATTGGTAGTGGTAATTGGCTGCACGCGGATCTTGAGTGTCCGTGAGTTTCCACAATCGAATTGCTTTTCCTCTCCGGTCCTCATTGTGATGCGAAGTTCGAGCGCTTGCGTATTCACTAGTTCCATCTCGGGATTGCCCGCATCAATCAAACCGTGCCCGACTGCAAGTTTCAGTTCGACTAGAAACGACTCACCCGTGTGCTTTTTGACGGTTCCCCGCACCTGCGTACCGACCTCAAGTCCATCGCCGCCGTTGCTCGTGTTGAGAGCACCACCGACGTGGTACGAAAATGGCTTGCCCAACGTTACCACCATCGTCGGCTCAGCCAAGACTTTATTTCCGCCGGGCGTAGGCAACTTCTCAGACAACGTCATCTCAAGGATCACCTGATTGCTGGAGTCGGTGTTCCCCGCAGACACATTCATCGAATCGCCGGTACGCGTCGCTGATGCTGTATCAGGGTTTGCCCACGCATCAATGGCGTTTGCAGCCGGAACCTCGCTTCGATCGAGGATGGATGCGTTGTTCGCACGTTTGTCGTCGACATCCGAATCAGCTGGTTCCGACAGGCTAGTAGCCTCAGCACTTCCCGTTTCGCTTGGTGGCCAATCTGCGGGGAGTTGCTCCTCGCCATCAAGTCTCGCTTCAAGCTCCAACCTGTAGACCATTGCCTTTCTGGCGTCGTTGGGCATGATTCGTTCCTCGCTTGCCATCTCGGCAAGTTGTTTTTCCAATTGCATTGCATCCAGCAACGCCGATTTGATGATCGCGCGATCGTCGGCTTTGGATGCCACCTTCAGTCTCGCGTCGAGCAAACGGCGTTTAGCATCGATAACATCATCGATCGTTGCATTACCAAATTCAAATTTTGCATGTGTGGCTTGAACCACCTGTTCCAGAGCGGCGATAAATTTCGACGCCGATGAAACAACCCGTGGACTGTCCGCAGTGGATGCGATTGCCGGCGCGCGGCCCTCAGTTGATCCCGAACTGATCTCGTCCGTATAGGGCCCGAGCGAAAGGTAGTGTTTCAGCTCATTAGGTAGTGCCGGACGGGAGCCGCTGCCGAACGCGTCATATGAATTTGGCTCGACAAACCAGCCAATCCTTCCGCGACGAAAGCTAAACATGATCTCGACCGGATATTTTTCATCGGCCCATCCCAAAACAGATGGATTAAAGTCTGATGAAGCAGTAGACCCATCATCTAGGCGTTGATATTCCCTGCTGACTGCGCGAGCGTAAATCGATCCGGCGGAACTTTCATCAACCAATGTTTTCAAGCTTGAAAGCAGCCGACTGCGAAGTCTGGCCAGTTCTTCGTTCGGAGCGGCGACCGTGACGCGGAACTCGTCATCGTGCCTTGGAGAGTAGGTCGTGCACTTCCTCTCAAGCTCAACGTATGACCGCCAAGTGGTTGCCAGCAGTCTGCTAACTGCTTCCTGCTTCTCTTCGTTCAGTCCAAGCTCATTCGCGAACGTTCTACTCAGAACTATGTCATCGACTGACTGCCATTCAAAGTACGGCCCATTGCTCGTTGATGAATCCTGATGATCACTCGACTGCTCGACGGCTTGCTCCGCATGTAGGCCAAACGACAAGTAATGTTTCAACTCGTTCGGCAATGTGGTTCCGCTGCCGTACACTCCGTGCTTTCCGGGTTCGAGCCACCAGTCGACCTTTCCGCGGCGGAACCGCAGTTCTAAGTTCACCGGGTAATCCTGGTCGGCCCAACCGAGCACCGATGGATAGGCGTCCAATAGCTCTAACCATTCCTCGTCCGGTTCTTTGGAATGTCGATTGACGGCAGCGTCATGAATCGCCTGAGCGGTTCTCTTATCGACCAGATTGTTGAGCTTCGAAAGCAAGCGATTGCGAAGTACTTGCAATTCGCCACGCAGCGATTTCACCTCTTTTCCGGGGTCGATCTTGTCACGTGATGCTGCAACCTGGACGACGAGGGTGTCATCGTGTCCGGGAGAATACGTCGTGTAGTTTCTCTCTACAGCGATGTATGATTGCCACGTTTGCTGGAGCAGTCGGTTGACAGCTTTCCGCTTCTTGTCATCAAGACCGAGACGATCGGCAAACGCTTTGCCTAGTTCGACCTCGTCGCGTGAAGTCCATTCAATGTTCCGTTGTTGAGCTACAGCGTGGTGGGATTCCGACGACCTCATATCCGTTCCTGCCGCCATGGACAAACCCATTTCAACTGGCGGACCGTTCGCACTTGAATTCGCTCCGCTTTCGCGACGAAGTATCCACATACCGAGACCTGTGCTGATCGCGAAGCCCGTCGGCCGTTGACCCGGTGTGTTCGGGATACAAAAGCGAAAACCGCTCTCGTGATTTTCGACGATTGCTGGGAAGACTGGATTGATTAGGTCGCTGGACGGTTCTCCAAACTCCCAGAACGCATGCAATTGCTCCTTCTCGGCTGGTGTCACAATGGGACGGATGTCAACCTGTTCTGAAGGACCTTCCGAGCCGAATTCGAACGCGAAGCTTACAGGAATCCCATCGTCACCGGTGAACGTGACGTGGTCTCCCATGACTTGGCCGTGCGCCCTGCTCGACTGCAATTTGCCATCGTCATCGTAGCCCTTCATTTCAACCTGCCACTCGCCCTGCAATCGAGTCTTCCAATCTCGTTTGATATCCTCAGATGGCTTGTGCATCGACGCACCTGAAAGCGTTTTGCTGGGCATGAGAGCACCGGTCGAAGTGTCGTCTCCGACAGCATCGGGCCAGAGCTCGTTGACCATCCAACCTTGGTCGGTCTCGATCAATCCCATTCGATGGCCATCGGACTTCCTTGCGGCGAACGCACAGTTTCTGCCGTCCGACTTGTCGGGCCGTTGACGTGACTCAATGGAATACTCGAACTTCTCACCGTTCGATTGCGCCTTATCCGATTCCTCGAAGTTTCGAGAGCAAGACCAAAATCGCACCACGAATCGTCGCGGATCCTTCAGCAACTCAGCTGTCGTTTGTGCCAATAGCCGGACGAGCGGACTCTTCGCCGAAGCTTCAGCCGATTTGGAAAAATCCCCTTCCTCTTTCTTCGACGCCTCTTCGTTTGCCAACGCCAGGGCAGTCATGGCGTGCGCCATTGCGTGGTCCTTGATTTCGTCGGACAGGATCTGTCTCAGTTCCTGGATATGTTCCGCATAATGCGGTGGTCTCGATGCTTTGGGATTCTCTTCGAAGTCTCTGATTTGCATCATCGCGACCATCAGGTAAGAAGTCGCGATCTGTTCGACCATATCATCGGTCCAGCAAAGAACGAGCCCCGCCACGTCGTTGCGCGATTGGCAATCCGAAATGTGTTTCATCAGCGCTTCAGGCGTATCAAATCCCAGGGGGTGGAATTTCGGCACATTCTTGGCCTGAGGGTCTCCTCCGGATCTTTCGGACGTCGCGTCACAAGGAACAGCGGTATTCGGCTCAATATCGTCAGGCGTGGTTGTTCGAGAATCGAAAGCTGGTCGTGCGCCGCTTTCTTCACTCTCGCGAGCCGCCCCAGCCTTGACTTTTTCAGCTCGTTCAGTGAGTTCTCTCGACAGGCCTGCCTCCGCCTTGACTCGATCAGCCCGTGCAGACAGAACTTTTTCCGAAGTGATTTCGCCCGCCTCGTGCAGTTGGACAAGCATCTTCTCCAATTCTTTTTGTAGTTTGACCTGCCTCCGAAGATTGTGAATTCTATCTTCAGCGTTCGTCGCAAGTGGTAGTGCGGCTTCCGCTGCTTCGATCCAAGCACGCATCGATTGGTCAACAGAGGCTTCACCAGCTACGTACCGCTCTTCCAAGAGCCTGGCTCGCTGCTTTAGGGAGTTGAGATGCTCGTTTGTCCTCTCTGTTTCCGTGGAAGTTGGTGGTTTGCCAGCTTCCTCTTCGCCTCCGATGACTGCCGGGGGTCGTGTGGGTGGAGGATCGCCTGCAGCCATACCAATGCCCTCCATTAGGCCACCAGACGGTGCCATCGGCGAGGGTTCAAAGTATTGGACATCTCCTTCGAACTCCTGGCCTGCCCCTCGGAACTTCGTGACGGGCGTGACAGAAACGATCCAGGTATCGCCGCGACGAAGCTTGAATCGGTCGCCTTTCACCTCGACGTGGCTGTCGGCGTCGTCGACCTCGATGACATAGTCGCCCGCATGCAGTCGTGTGATCGCTCCGTCTTTGCTGACGGTCAGTTGCTCGACGGTTTCGTTCCCACTCATGATCCGGACTGGTACATCACTATCGCTGTTCGATTCGATCCGCAGCGTGCCCTTATCCGTTTGCAGGTAGAACAGGATTCCGGCCAAAGCGACAAAGGCAAATCCCGCGGCAACCAAAATGCGTCGAGGGCGATTGGGTGGTTCTGCCAACGCTGAATTTCGTCGATTATCTTCCGACTCCGCATCATCAAGAGCGGGAACGTTTCCAGCTTCTGGATTGTTCATCGCCGTAAGATGTTTAGTCAGCAGATTCGCTACCTCTTCGGCCGACTGAAATCGATCATCCGGCGACTTTTCAAGCAGTCGAGTGACGATCGTCGCCAGCCACGGCGGCACTTCGGCGTTGATACTTCGCAACGGTCGCGGCTGATCATTGCAGATACGGTTAAGTACGCCCATCGACGTCTCGGCACGAAACGGTGAACGTCCAGTGAGCATGAAGTAGACGACGCTACCGAGCGAGTACAGGTCGCTACGGTGATCGATCGAGTCGCCGTGTGCCTGCTCAGGCGACATATACTGAGGCGTACCAGCGATCACACCGCTTCGGGTCATGCTGGCGTCATCCACCGCGCGGGCCAAGCCGAAGTCAGTGATCTGTACCCGTTCGACGCCGTTTTCGAGCAAGACGTTCGCAGGCTTGATATCGCGATGCACCAATCCTTGAGCGTGCGCGGCGGCGAGCCCTTCAGCGACTTGTGCGGCGATGCGAACGGTCTCGATAATCGAAAGAGGCCCTTCTCTTTCGATGCGTTGTTGAAGACTTTTGACTTCAACCACGGGCATCACGAGATACGGCAGACCGTTGTGCTCATCGACGTTTTGGATTGGGACCACGTGAGGGTGAACCACCGCAGCGGCACTTCTAGCCTCACGCGAGAATCGCTTTCGCGCGGCTGCACTGCTGGCAAGCTCCGGTGCAAGAACCTTGACAGCGGAGTTGCGTTGCAAGGCGGTGTCATAACCTCGCATGACGATTCCCATTCCGCCGCGACCGAGAAACTCCATGATCTCGTAACGTCCGAGGGAATCGGGATGCTCCGTCGGCTCGAGCAGTGTGGTGTACACTTCCAACTTGCAGTCTGTGTCATTCGCCGGCTGGTAGGGTACGCCGCTTGATTGCATCAACTCATTGACTTCATCCCAACTCATTCCGCCGCTCGACAACGACTCCAGCTTCGATTGACACGTTTCGCAGGACTCTACGTGAGTGAGAACTTCGCTCATGCCATCGCCCGGCTCATTGCTGAGCAATCGATTGAGCATCGTGTCGTCGTAGTGAAACCTGGCAACCATTGTAGAACCCTATTCGCTATCGTCAGAATGAATTTCTTCGCGGATCTTCGCCAGCACGCGACATCGTGCAACGCGAACCGCTCCGGGCGTCTTTCCTAGCGCATTGGCGACTAGCTCGGCGGACTGGTTCTCAATTGCCGTTAACTCGAAACACTGCCAGACGGAATCGCTGAACTGATTGCGAACTCGCCCAGCGGCTTGTTGAAAACGGACGCGTCGATATTCGAGTCGAAACAAGGTCGCCGTTTGATCGTCGGCAGCAGGAACCTGAGCGAGCAGCTTTTGGATGTCGCTATCCCCGCTGCCAATCGGTCCTCGTCGACCCGAGAACGGACCTCGCGTCAATTGATTGACGACGAGGTTTCGCGTGATTTGGTAAAGCCAGCGGCGAAATGAACCTTCGCAATTTGATTCGAAGGTCCCAATCGCCCGACCTACAGTGGTGAGAACATCTTGAGCAAGGTCGTCGGCGTCGGCGTACTGCAAACCATTGGCCTGAGCGACGCGAATCACCAGCGGCCGATAGATAGCAGCGAACTCATTCCAAGCTTCTTCAGAAGCTGGGTCGTTCAGGCTGACCAGCAGCGACGCTCGTGTTTCCGGACCTTGCAAATTCGATTCTCCTATCTACAGAACACAAATTTACCTCAAACGTTACAAAAGTTCTTGGGCCTCGTTTGGCGATTCCGGTCCGAGTCCCCATGCTGAACTGATTCAACCGTGGCCAACGGCAAAGTGGCTAACGAACATTCGAGTTGGCGGTTTGGTCGTTTGCCCCCGATTTAGCCATCCGGAGCAACCGCCTAGCAGCAAGACGGCAGACGAAGGCAGCGGAATTCGAAGGCCGAACACTTGACGCAGCGAAGGCTTTCGCTATCCTGATTCTAGCGAAAGCGTTCGCTTGCCTCAAGAGAGCGTGCTTTGGAAACGGGAAAAAACAATGCGTGAAGTTGGATCTGCTCAGCCGACCGCCGTCGAGCTAGAGATTTTGAAAATTCTTTGGGAAGCAGGGCCAAGTCCCGTGCGCGTCATTCACGCGAAGCTGTCCGAAACGAAAGAAACCAACTACTCAACCACCGTGAAGATGCTGTCGGTGATGCTGGGAAAGGGATTGCTCAAGCGGAACGAAAACGCAACGCCGCACATTTGGCGAGCTACCATGACGCGAGATCGTGCCGCAAAAACTTTCCTCCGTGATCTGATTGACAAAGTCTACGACGGGTCGGCGATGACCTTGGTCCTGCAAGCACTTACAAGTGGTAAGGCGACCCAGTCTGAAATTGAGGAAGCTCGTCGGTTGCTCGACGAAATGGAGGCCAAGTAATGAACGCTTTCCTAAACGATTGGTCTCCATTAAACGCGGTGGTCGAGCGACTCGGATGGATTCTCGTGCATTCGGTTTGGCAGTTCGTCATCATTGGGCTCGTCGCGGCCTTGCTGATGGTGGCGTTCCGATCCGCCTCGTCGAAGGTCCGTTACGGATCACTGTTGAGCCTGTTCGCTCTTGCCAGCATGGCTCCGGTTGCGACGTGGTTTGTTCTGCCGCCAATAACGGTTGAGCTGAACCAGCCAGTTGAGTTGATGGTCACCCCGGCGGCTTCGACCGCTGGTGTCTCGAAACCATCCAATGCTGTTTCTCCTCCGGGCTTGGAGACGGAAAAGGCAGTTTCTCCGAGTATCGTGCGCGACCCTACCTCGACGAACCCGCCACCACGGCGCGATTTGACGAGGTTGAAGCAGAAATTCAGCCACGCACTCGTTCCATATCTGCACACGATCGTGATTGTCTGGTGCTTGGGAGTTATTGCTTGTTCTTTGCGACCGCTGATTGGATGGAGAATGGTTCGCCGGCTGCGAAGCGTCGGCACCTCGCAACCTTCGCCTGAGATCGTCGCCCTGTTCAATCGTGTTACGGCTCGCCTGCTGGTCAAGCGGGCAGTCGCAGTTCTGGAATCGACGATTGCGAAAACGCCGATGATGGTCGGATGCTTTCGACCCGTCGTGCTTTTGCCGGTAAGTCTCGTCGCAAATATCCCCGTCTCACAGCTTGAATCGATCTTGGGCGAGTAGAACGGAGTCTCTCGGATGTTAGGATACGCTTTGTGTTCACGGTTTGCCACAGATTTCTCCTTGTGGTGTCACAATATTTGATCCTTGTCCAATTGATCACCGAACCCTCTCAGAACCGGACTGGCGCCGTTAACGCATCCGGCTCCCAGCCGACACCTCTCACCTGGCATCACTTCGCACTCCCCATCGCGATCAAGTCCGTGATCTGTCCCGGATTCGGCAACGGGTGTCGCTCGAGATAAAGGCCGTAAGCTTCCCAACTGAGGTTTCGCCCTTTCTGACTGCGACGACGCATCCAACGAAGACCTAACTTTCGTGCCGCCTCTCGGAACTTCATCAGCATCTCCCAATTGTCATTGACATTGTAGTGCTGAAAGTGTCCCTGGAGTTTGCGGACCAGCGTTGGCCAGACCTCGTTGTGCGGCGTCGTTAACTTGGAGCGGAACCAGTCTTTGAGCTCGCGGATTTTCGATCGAAACTTCTTTGCCGATGTTCTCCGTTTCAGTTTGAACTTTCCTGCGCGGCTTGTGCCGCAGTAATGCATGAAGCCAAGGAAGTCGAATGTGCCCGGAGCCCCTTCACCCAATCGCTGGCAATCGCGACTGGCAAAACGGCCGAAACGGAGCAACTTCGTCTTCTCCTCAGCTAACTCTAACGAATACCGACCAAGACGTTTGGTCAACACCTCACGAAAACGCAACGCGTCCGATTCTCGCTCGAACGTGCAGATGAAATCATCCGCGAAGCGGATGATCAAGGCCTCGCCTTTAAGACGAGGCTTCACCTGCTGCTCGAACCACTCGTCCAGCACGTAGTGCAAGTACACATTGGCTAGCAGTGGAGAAAGAACCGAACCTTGCGCAACGCCTTCCGTGGTGGCGTAACGTTTGTCTTGAATCATCACTCCGGCGTGCAGAAACTTGGTAATCAGCCGCAGCATACGAGAGTCTTCGATACGTCTCCCGAGAAGCTCTTGGAGCTTCCCAAAATCAACGTGGTCAAAGAACCCTTTAATGTCCGCGTCGAGCACCCAGTTGACTCGCCGGCGTGTGATCGTCTGGCCCAGATCGGCCAGTGCTTGGTGGCAGCTTCGCTTGGGACGGTAACCGTACGAGGTATCATGAAAATCCTCCTCGTAGATGCGTTCCAAGATCATGACGATCGCCCTCTGGACGATCTTATCTTCCACACAAGCGATTCCTAAAGGTCGCGTTTTACCGTCTCCTTTGGAAATCTCTCGGCGTAAACTCGGCTGAGGACGATAGCTGCCGCGATGGATTCGATCTTCGAGATCTTGCAAGTTGCCTTGCAAATTCTCTTCGTAGTCGTCCACCGTGACCCCGTCGACCCCCGGTGCCTTGTCTCGCTTGAGTCGTCGGAAAGCGTAAAACAGCAGCTCTGTATTGAGCAACGAAAAGAGGTTGCTAAACGTCGCTGATGCGTCGCCTTCCGCTCTCGTGGTGATGCGATCCAGTCGATCATACACCGGCGTTCCACTTCTGTGAGTGGCAGGTGGTCGGCTGGAATCGCGTGTCGGCCTGACCGCCTTCCCTCGTTCGGCATTACCCGAAGTCAACGGTACTATGCAGTCATCCGATTCCCAAAGAGTCATTTGCCTCTGTTGCCTTTTCGGCTTCGCGGGCATACTCGATTTGTCATGATTGGAGTTCATAGTCAGATCAAGAATCTTTGGGCGTCACTGGTTGCCTTGAAAACATAGTGTGTAGCGCGAGTGGATCTTCGACTCCGGGACTCTCGCTGTCGCTCGCCAAGACGCGACCGCGAGTTTCGCCTTCCAGCATGAACAGACCGTGGGCAGTATCCAACAGGAAACCATATTTTCGGAGCTCAATCTCGTTCAGGGCTCGACAGCCAGTCGATACCTTTCACCCTCACTACCTTTCTGTTTACGCTTCAACCAACCACTTCAGCTAATGATGCTTATAGGTTGGCTGCAAAACTCGATACTGAGCCTGTGGCTAACAGTTACTCAGGCGGGATTCACACCCGCTAGTCTTCAAGACCTTGCCAGTCCGCACGCTCATGAATTGGCTCACGTGAGGCGGAATGACTACGCGGTCAATCTGTTGCAAACACTGCTTGAGACCCTCTTTTTCTACCACCCGGCAATTTGGTGGCTTTCCCGCCGCATCCGAATTGAACGCGAACATTGCTGCGATGACCTTGTGATCGCGACATTGAACAATCGGAGCGAATATGGTCGAGCGTTGATCGCGGTCGAGCAGTTGCGGAGTCAACCACCGTCGCTTGCGATCGGTGTCAATGATGGAACTCTGTTGGCTCGCATTCGTCGTATCGCGAGAGTTGCCGCTCGCAGTGACCAGCAAGGTACCTCACGTTTGCCAATTGCATTGTTGGCTCTCGCCGGCCTGTGTCTTTCGGTCGTCGTCATGCTGAGCCTCCAAGCCAATGCGGACGAAAACGACGGCAATGAAACCTCCGCCTTCATTGCAGAAGTTGCCGACGACATCGAAGTCGAGTTAGTCGCTGTTGGCTATCACCCATCGGCCGAGAAGGTTTGGTGGAAACCGAACGGCGATCCGCTATCGCAACCGCCAGATTTGCCAGATAGCGGCTTTTCTGTTGGCTCCAACGAAGAAGCAAAATCACGTAGTCGAGAGTTCTTACTCAAGATACGCGGCCTGCCTCAAGATCACCGAGTGCGAACCAAGTACAAACCGCCGTCCGCGTCCGGGTCGAGCTATCTGAATGGCCTTTGGATCGGTTATCACGGTGCGGGCCCGTTCGATACAACGACCACCAGCATCTGGGTTGGCATTTCTACAGCGCCGTATGGACCCTGGATGACATTCGACACCGATGGCGTGAAGAGCGAGAAGATCGAAGTGCCCACGCCGTTGCGGTCGATTTACGACAACGTCATCGTTAAGGATATTGAGAGTGACGAGATAACCACCTCACTCCTCGTTGACAATGACCCGTACAACAGACTGTACGACTTGGCCGATTTCGAACTGTATGCTGTCGACAAAGCCAGCAAACAGCATCGAAGGTCCAGCGAATCGGTGCCAGCGAACGGTGGCCCACGAGAGTTGACGTTCAAACTGCCGATCACCGAAATCGTACGGTTCGAATATCGGGTGCGGCCATACACGAAGTGGGTCATTTTCGACAACGTGAGTCTCCAACCGGGACAGCAGACCGACGTGACGATTTCTACGGAAACAAAGGACGATGCGAGAGATTCCACAGACGCAACACCAGCGCTAAGTGAGTTCGGTCCGGAGTCGCATGGGCTGCGTTGTCGACTGATCGCATTGCCCGTCGACGTCAACGAGGATGATCCGAGTTTTCAGCAGACCGTTTTCGAGTTTGCTCGATCGTCCAACATGACGTTTGGCGTCGAGTTGAAAAACTTCAGCGACGAGCCGATGGTCCTTGCCGGGGTCCGTTATAGCGATGGGTATGCGGAAGAAGTTCGAGGCAAACTGCGGACCGAGATGCTCGCGCCACATTGGTTCGACTTCGACTTCGTTGATCTCAACGGCAAAGCAATCGCTCGACCGTGGCGAGAATTTTTTGACGGATGGATAGTTGCTAACGGGGCGTCGACGCACGAATTGTCACCGGGACAGTCTTTGAAGATCGCTTTGAAGCCGGCGAAGTTTATGGAACCATTCGACCATGAATTGCTGCCGGGAAAGTACGCCGTGAAAGTTCGCTATCGCGGTCCAGGCGAAACGCTGCGCGATCGCGTTCGCGAGCACTGGCCTGACAAACCAATTCTGGATGCGTGGAAGTATGAGGTTGCATCGAAACCGATTGAATTTTCGATCACTGGATCGACAGATCCGTCCGCAGAAACAGACTTAGTCTGGGGACCGGTGCAACAAGGCCTGCAAGCCGCGATCGGTTACCAGCTATTTGAAGACAACGTTGGCAACCCATCGAACGTGCCAAGCGTCCCAGTTGGTACTTCCGTCGGAGTTCGGTTTCATGTTCGCAATGCTAGCGACGAAGTAATCACGTTCATCAGTGAAACGGGACGCCAAGGTGATGCGGTATTAGTGACGGATTCTCAAGGAAACAATATTGATGTTCGAGAAACGTTTTTTACAGGCGAGCCAATTGACGTCGAGTGGCGGCTACAGCCAGGAGAGGTTGCCGAACTCGCCGTCCTCGCACCGGCAGTCAACAGCATCAGAGAACCAGGCCACTACAACGTGCGCTATACGATCCGATTCAACAGTCGAGTTCAGAAAGATGACGCTGGCAACGTCATCTTCCCTCGTCCCGGCGACTACGATGCGGAATTGGAAACGGGAGTGACACCGCTATACCTCCATGATGCTTCCGACGCATCAAACGACGACATATATCAAGATTCTGCGGCATCCACGACGGACAATGACGCAAGGAAACAGGGAGCCTCGGCGGGCAGCGAGTCGAAAAAATTCCAACTAGTCGAGGGCGAAACTAGCACGCCTCTGGAAGGAATCGAGTGCATTGCCAACATTTTCAAACAAGGAACGCCCACGAAGATCGTCGCTCGGACGACGGACAAAGAAGGGATCATTGAAGTTCAAGTCCCTGAAGACGGAGGAGCATGGATCACCGACGTGCCCAGTGGTTGGTTCACTTCTGCGCCTTCGGTGATCGCAATCGAACTGGATGAGAACGGCATCACGAAGCACGAGCAAAACGCAGTGAACAACATTGGACCTACAATCGTCAAACTTTGGCGAGGCACCGAAGTGGATGGTCGATTGCTGTGGCCCAATAAGACTCCGGCTGAAGGCGTGAAACTCAGCGCTGGCGTCTACATTAACAGCCAGTCATGGAAGAAAAATCTGGGAATGGACTTGGCCTTCTACTCATTCGACCACGGCGATTGGCCGAACTGGAGCCGCACGATTATCACCGACGATGCAGGTCGGTTTCGTGTCACTGTTCCGCCACCCCAAGCGAGGTTATGGTTTCGTATCGGCACAACATCGCTCGGTTTTAGTCCGCAGATCAGCCAAGGCGAAGATGAATCCGTGACGCGGCGACTGTCGAAATGCGTACCGCTTGAAATTCAGTACGGCGGCATTGGTCAAAGCGGTGTCATTAACTTTGAAGACGATTCGGACGGCGATCAATTTCTTCGCACAGGCGATCTGCAATTGCAAACCGGCGTCATCGTAAGAGGACGTGTCGTGAACGCTGAGGGAAAGGGACTCTCGGACGTCAATCTAACCACCACCGGACCGCATGGTCCGCATTCGGGGCGCAGCACAATTAGTGGTGATGATGGCGAATTTGAGTTTCCAGCGATGGTGGCCGGGAGAATGACTGTCCATGTGGATTCTCGCCTGCGCGACGTCAGCAAGCCGGCTCACCAGCAGATCGTTTCGCGTGAGGTACAAGCCGTGTTCGCAGATCAGTCGTTCACAATCGCGGAAAATGGCTCGTCTCACGAAATAACCGTTCGCTCGATTCCGCACACGGAGATCACCTTTCAGTGGGTCGACCGCCGCAAAGATAAAACGCAACCGATCGCCTATTACGGCACTTTCCGACTTCGCGGATACATACCCGATGAGAACGGCGATCCGTCAACGTACTGGACGGGCGAAACGCAACTCGTCGATCGTGGCGGAGAGCACCTGTTGACGATCAAGGTGCCATCGCAACTGCTCAAGCCGGAATTGATGCTGCCCGCCGACCGACGAGTCACGGCAAGCTACAGTGATTCCAGCGGAGTCACGTCCGGTCCCGGCATCGTGCCTCTCGGCGATATCGCCGCCGACACAACTCGTACAATCTTCGGCGACCTGCCGAGAGCCAAGCGTAACAAAAACGACTGATGATTCACCCTGACGAACTCAACCCATGGCATCACTCACGCTCCTGACGTTTCTTTCGTTGCCAATAGATAGTCGAGCGGAGCAGGTCGAATCTTTCCCGGCAAACCGGGAAAGTGCGGTTAGGGAGTTTAGAAGTACTGGGCGTTGAAGAGCTTCCAATTCGACGATAAATCAATCCAGAACGTCACGAGTGCATCGAGAGTCGCGAAGATCAGGATGGATTGAACAAGTCTGATTCTCGTTCGTCCCGCCGTGCAGTATGTGACGATGGCGATCAGTAGCAACGCCGGGGCGATTGCCATGATCGCCATCGCCCACGGGTGAATCATGCTGTAGTCAGGTGACCGCGAACCATGAGACCAGCCGAAAGCGTGAACTGCGGACATCAAGCCTTGATGAACGACAGACTTGAGGATCGATTTGGGGAACTGGACAATCGCGAGTGGCGGAAACTCACCGATCCAAACAGCGCCTGCAAACGGCAAGGTCAACGCGCTCGCCGTGTAATAGATACAGACACAGACGACGGCGATGCTGGGCCACGATCGTGCAGTCTTGGCCGACGAGTCAGTCGATTGGCTTCTCGTGTTTTCGTATGGATTCATCAAGCCATCGCAGCCACACGTCGACGCGAGAATCTTCGAAAACCGTAAAAAGCGAGATTCGCAAGTGCTGCCACAAAGATAATCTCGGCAATGCCGGGATGGACGATCTGGGAAATAATGGCACCGATCGGGGACGCGGTCGTTAGCCAGAAGAAGAAAGAGTTCATTTGTTAGTTTTCCAAATCGTGGGGTGGAAAGTGAAAGACCATGATACAGTAATTAGCGTGCAAATCGTGAATAGTCAAAACATCAAGGCGGTCCAATTTGGGTGGCAAAAGGGAAAAATAGTTGCTGGCAACTCATCCGTCTTCGTCTCAATCGCGACGGAATATCCACATGCCAAGATCGGTGCTGATAGAGAAGTCGGCAGGGCGTTCAGCCGGTGTGGCAGGGAGGCAAAACCGAAACCCGCTCTCAAACTCTTCGACAATCGCACGAAACGTCGGATTAACGAGTTCCTCGGGCGGCTCACCAGAGTCCCAACTTGAACGAAACTGCTGCATCTCTAAACGACTAATCATTGGATGAAGATCGATCTGTTTCGGTGAGCCACCAGGGCCAAGCTCGAAGCGGAAACTTACCGCGGGGTCGTCATCGTCGGTGATGAAAGTGATGCGATAGCCCACCACGAGGCCGTGCAACTTGGTTGACTTCAACTTTCCGTCATCGTCGTAAGCCTTCATCTCAACCTGCCACTTTCCCTGTAGCTTGGCTTTCCAGTTGTCTTGGTCGCCGTGAACCTTTTTCGGGCTGGTGACTGGTTCGGAGTTGCGGGGAACAACTGGATTCGGTTCGATCAGTCCGGCGTATCCCGGGGAATCAGTCGGCGACCATGGCAGCGGCCCCTGCGTTTCGCTCTGATTCGATCCCTTTGCTGGCGATGCTTGGTCGGCACCGCTTCGAGACACGGAAGTTGGAACTTCAAATTCGACGCGGAAGGTTTCCTGCGGCCGAAGGGTGGTTCGCTGCCGAATGAGGTGAGCCTGCGCGTAGCCGTCGCCGCGTTCACTGTATACCCAGTCGGTTGGATCGATAATTCGTTCAATAAAATCTGACTTGAGCTGAAGATTCGTTTTCAGCCAAGGTGTGTAAGCACTCTCTCCGTCTGGATACAAATCGAGCGATTCGTAAACCTCGTAAGTCGGTTTTCCATAAAATCCGGTGACGAGAACCGATACCTCGCCCGCCGGGATGGTAAAGCTGGCTGGCAACTTCTTAGGTCGACCGAGTGACAACGACGCTAATCCGACTTCGGCCTGGGCACCAACTTTTGAGAAGAAGTGTTTTGCCGACTCCGAATCGGTTGATTGAGAAGGTTGCGTGGAGCTCGGTCGGACACTTACCCACCTCGCCCCCTCAACGGCGTGCAACTTGCCGTCGAAGAGCAAGAAGCGACGAAACTTTGGCCAATCATCCGGCGCCCAGATCCATTCCAAATTGGTAAAACCGAGGATCTGGGTCGACTGCGGAACCTCGCGACGCACATCGATGTGCAGATTAACAGCAAACTCCTCGATCCCATTCCGCAAAGTAGGAAACGATTGATAGTAGTTTGCTTCGGCGTTTGGCTCTGGCGTCGCAATGGGTAACCACGCATCGCTCGATTGACGATGACGCCGCGACGCGGTACCAAATGGCAGGTCTAAGACTTGTTCGGGATCGGGAAACGACGGTGAAGCATCGATTTCCAGTGTCGCTTGCCTGGGAGAGGGAGCGACGAACGTTACCTCTAGTCCCGTTTTTAATTCGACCTTGAGTTCTTGCACCCTTGCGTGCCAACCATCGGCTGTTTCCACGTCGGCATAGTAGTCGCCGTACGGCAGCACTTGATTGATGGCCACGCCGTCAGCCCCGGCGGTGTACGAGATCCCGAGGTTTTCAGAACTTCGCCGCAGCATGACCGTTGAACCGGGCAACGGTTTGCCATCCTCGTTTAGCACCGAAATTTTCACCGGCGGAAGCTCAGGTGATTGCTGCGATGGCAGAGGGCGATCTGAGCCCGCCACAACCAAATCGATCCCCTCGTTGTCTTCTGCCTCTCGCGGCAAGCTGTTTGGCCAGTCTTTCAGCAGTTCACTAAGGCTGGATGGTTCACTCGACGACCAGAGATTGCTGATCCGCCAGCCATTTGGATGGTGCAGCAGAATGAAGGCATAGTCTCCCGTTTCATTGATTGCCGTGGCACGACCCTCGTTCACAAATACGCGAGAGACTGGAACGGCGATGGCGGCGCCTAACTCTTTGTGTTCGATGAGCCAAGCATAGGCATCGCCAAGAAACTGATGTCGATTTTTGATGCCGGTGGTTAAGTATCGCTCGGCAGATTGATTCCCTCGCTCCACTATTTCGTCGCGAGGGAACCTTTGCACCGCCGTTTTGATCAACTTGAGAGCTTCGTCGGCGTCGACGCCCATTGCTGAAGCAAACATCATTTCGAGTTCACGATACGATCGAAAGTCACTGAAGTCTCCGACTTTACTAGTCAGCACGTCGATGACATCAGCCATGAATCCTTGCACGAGGTCGCCAACCAAGTCGTCGTTCATCATCAACGTGAGCGTCGCGTAGTCACCCTGCTGCTGACAATCACGAATCTTTCGCGATAAAGCTTCGGCCGACGTAAAAGCTGACCGCTCGAAGTCGACGACATTCTCGTCGGTCGTCGAATGCGCGCCGGTCGGGTAGGGAGACTCTTTGGCACCGGGCGATTCAATGACGTCCGGCGAAGGAACATCAGCCTCTCTGTCAACCCAGAAATAGTGTTCCAGTTCAGGCGGCAAGCGTGAGCCGGTACCGGTCACGCCATGTTTTCCGGGACGAACCCACCAGTGAACTTTGCCGTCGCGGTAGGTTACCTTTAGCTTGACGGGAAAGTTCTGAGCGGTCCATCCAAGGACTGACGGATAGGCTGCAGCATCTCCCGGCCAAATGTCGTCCGGTTCCTTGGTGTGCCGGCTGAGCGCCATTGAGTAAATTAGCTCACCGATGCTCTCAGGCAATAGCAACCGTAGTTGGGACCGCAGGTGTTTTCGAAGTTTCTCTAACTTCTCGCCGGGATCACGAATCTCATGGAAAATGCCTCCCGTATCCAAACGAGAAAAGTCCGTCGTGGTACGCTCCAATGCGATGTAGGATTGCCATGTTTCGGTAAGCAACTTGTTGACGGCAGCCTTTTGATCGTCGGATAATTGGAGTTGCTCGGCGTACCGCTGGCCGATGGCGACGTTTCCATCGCCGTCCCAGAAAAAATATCGCCAAAAGATATTGGGTTCGGTCGCATCGTCTTCTGTCGCCGAACTTTTGGCCTCTGATCGCCCGCCAGCGAGGCCCTCCTCAGCATTAACCCTTAAAAACTGAACCAATATGACGCTTGGTGTTGGATGGAACTGGAGTGGACGGAAACGTTGTTCGTCAGGCTCAGAGGCGTAACAAATCTGTAATCGATCGCCATCGCACCAGAGAATCCCCGGGGTTGCGCGTCTAGTAGGATCGAAACCAAAATCCACGGCAAACGCACCATCTTTGGCTCCTTGCCGCTGGTCGGGACCGATCCAGTTGATTTCTATACTGGATTCCATCGCAAGATTGCGCATCGCGTCGTCTTCGATTGCCATGGTCATCGACTCTATGATCGTCGTATCGCTTTCCGCAATCGAGGAAGCGCTGATGCCGCCCAGGTCGTCGTAACCCTCATCCATGACCGATTCAATTCTCCATCGTCCCTGTATTCTCTTCCGTACTGCATCGATACCCGCGGGTGCTTGATCTGCGGAGGCCGGTGATTTCCGGGTCACGATCCGCACGTCTTCCCGTTCACCGCGTCGGATCGTCAGACGATTTCCGATCAACTCATAGGCGTCCGATTTGCCGTCGATCTCGATGACGTACTCTCCCGATCGGACTCGGGTCGAATTCTCGCCGGGAGCGACCGTAAGGTGTTTGACGACCTCATCGCCTCGACGAATACGCACCGGCACCTTGGCGTCCGACTCGATCGATATCGTTCCTTTGTCGGTTTCGATTACGATCAGTGTTGCCAGCAAGGCAAGCAACCCGCCAGCTCCGAGCAGCAACAGCCACTTCTCGACCGGCGGACGACGACCGGCCGCAGGCGTCTTGGTCGGCGGTTCACCGACCTCGTCCGGGGCTTGGAGGTGGGCTTGCCACTTGCTCAGAAGGTCGGCAACTTCTTCTGCGGAGTCGTATCGGTGACCCGGGGCCTTGGCGAGCAGCCGTGTCACGATCGCATCGAGCCACGGTGGCACATCCGGATTGATGCTTCGTAGCGAACGCGGCTGATCGTTGCAGATGCGATTGAGCACGCCCATCGACGTTTCGGCTCGGAATGGCGAACGCCCGGTTAGCATGAAATAGATCACGCTGCCCAACGAAAAGAGATCGCTGCGATGATCGATCGTGTCGCCGTGTGCTTGCTCGGGCGACATGTACTGGGGTGTGCCGGCGATGACGCCGCTTCGAGTCATGCTGGCGTCGTCGACGGCGCGGGCCAGTCCGAAGTCGGTTATTTGCACCCTTTCGACGCCGTTTTCCAGCAAGACGTTTGCTGGCTTGATGTCGCGGTGAACTAGTCCCTGCGCATGGGCTGCCGCGAGACCATCGGCAACCTGCGCGGCCATGCGAACGGTTTCAATCACCGAAAGTGGGCCATCCGCTTCAACCCGCTGCTGCAAACTCCGCCCTTCGACAACCGGCATCACGAGGTAAGGAAGGCCATCGTGCTCGTCGACGTTCTGGATAGGAACGACATGAGGATGCACAACGGCCGCAGCACTCTTAGCTTCACGGGAAAAACGCTTGCGAGCGGGGGCGCTGGTGGCAAGTTCCGGCGCGAGAACTTTCACGGCGCAGTGGCGATCTAAGGCGGGGTCAAAGCCACGCATCACGATGCCCATACCACCGCGTCCGAGGATCTCAACGATCTCGAAACGGCCGAATCTTCCCAGTGAACCGGAATGATCGGATTCCTCGAGAAACGTGACGCGAGGTTTCTCGCTGAGGCCCTCAATGCCCGCCACTTCGAAATCCCCATCATCATCATCATCTTGTCGCATCAAGTCGCAGACATCGTCCCAGGTCATGCCGCCCGCCGATAATGAGTCGAGTTGGTCCTGACACATGTCGCATGTCTCGACATGCTGCTGAACATCAATCTCTTCGCTGTCGAGTTCGTCGCGAAGCAATCGACCAAGCGTCTGTTCGTCATAATGGAAACGGGCAATCATTCTTCACTCTCCAGTGGATCGTATGCGATCTCTTCACGAATTTTTGTCAGCACTCGACATCGAGCGACACGAACAGCACCAACCGAACGCCCAAGTTCTTCCGCAATTTCTTTTACCGAGCGATGCTTGACGGAAGTGAGCCAAAAACACATCCAGGTCGTTTCACTAATTTGCTCGCGAACCTTTTCAGCGGCCATTTGAAAACGAACCCGCTGGTACTCCAATCGGAAGATGGCCGTCGTCTCTTCGTCGGCGTCGGCCACTTGTTCGAGTTGTCTGATAACTTCGCTGTCTCCCGTAGCGACCGGCCCGCGGCGACCCGAGAACGGGCCACGCGTCAGTTCGGTGACGACCAAATTGCGTGTGATTGCGTACAGCCATCTTCGGAATGAACCAGGTCCCTGACTCTCAAACGAAGCAATGGCCCGCTGAACACGCCCGAAGACAGCCTGGGTCACGTCTTCCGCGTCCGCATCCTGCAGTCCTTTCGCCCGAGCGACGCGGTAGATCAGCGGTCGGTAAATGCCGACAAACTCGGCCCAGACCTCTTCCGCAGCCGGATCGGTCAAGCCAGCAATTAGCGACGCTCGTGTTTCGGGGTCCTGCAATACGGTTTCTCCTACCTACAAAACTCAACTTTTTGACAAGCGTTACAGCGCCTCCGTTTTTTTGCTGACGACGGAGCGATTGGCGACTAAATTTCGCCGCCCGTCGTCGCAGCGACTCCCTGCGTCATTTTGGCGGCAAGACACCATCGTTTTGTTGCTTGATTGCGGTGCGATTCTCGGCCGTCCAAGGAACGTCATCGAGTACGACGGTGGAATCAGAGGAAGGTACCTTCAAGGTCAGCTCGCTTGTTTCACCGAGTGGATGGCCCATTCGTGTCAACACTTCGACCAAATCCTCTTCGAAACGCTTGTGGCTCAGCCCTAAATATCTCCACTCGCAGTACTCGACAATCTCGGACGCCTTGACTCCGTCGATCGCAACCAGTTCATACCATCGATCGTCAATTTCAATTTGAGGACGTTCGTCCTGCCAGCGCACGCCCGTGAACGGCGCAAGCTTGGGATAGTCGACCGCTTCACGATCCAGCCAAGTAAGGAACCCACTGAGAATCACGATAAAGAACGTTAAGCAGATGATTTGAATCATGAACGATCGATAGTTCGCTCGCTTCATTTCCGGCACTGTTTGCAGTGTCTCTTGCGCCATGTCTCGATCCGGGTTGTCGATCGCCTCAAGCATCATCGTGTAAGCTTCATCGAGCGGACCAAGCTCATCGGCGATAGCACGCTGGTTCATTCTCCAAATGACCCAGTACATCACTAACGTCGCAATACCGAAGCCGATCAGTAGCAACAAGTTCCCAAACCCATAGGTCATCACCATCAAGCCGATGAAAAATGGAAGCAGGTACCACCACGCAATATTTCGCAGCAAACGGATTTGCCTGCGAACCAGCGTCCGCTGATGCTCGGTAAAGTCACGCACGGAGAGTTCGTCGGGTGCGACTCGCAGACCGCGTCGTGCCCACAGCAGCACGGCTGATACCTCGACGCACGCCGCCACCACAATCAGCGATCCGACTCGGATGTAAAATTGATTGAAGAGCCAAACGTAGAATCCAAAGACGAAGATCAGGAACACGCAAACGCCCACCTCGCGCGCATCGCGTCCATCGAGCGTCGATTTCAACTTGCGGTGACACTTCAGCACTCGCTCAGCGACGCTATCTAGCAAGGCGGAATCGACACCTTCGGTATCGTCCCAGCTTTCTCGTAGCAAATCGAAGTCATCCATTGTCGTCCTCCCATGAAGCAAGCTTGCTGCGGAGACGGCTGAGCCGCGTACTGACGGCTGCTTCGGACGTTCCCAACACTTCGGAAATCTGCGATGGGTTGAGGCGTTCCATGTGCATGAGCAACACCGATTGATCGATCTCGGACAGTGTATTCAGAAAACGGACGAAGAGCGACCGCGTTTGCTGCTCGCTGGTCGTTTCCACTGATGCGTTGGTGTCGAGAAGTTCGCTTGACGCCTCATTTGCCTTCTTAAATTGCTTCCGTTGGTAAGTCAGTGCGGTATTGATCGCCACGCGGAAGCACCACGTCGAACACGCACTGCCTCCTTTGAACGATGGCAGGCTTCGCCAAACTTGCAGTAAGATTTCCTGCAACAAATCTTCGGCGGCATCGCCAGCGTAGGTGCGCGCGATCTTCCCGAAGCGCTGACGGTTCTCGCCAACGACCGTTGAAAATCGCTTCTCCTGGTCTGACTGTTCCATGTTTTTGCATCCGAGACTGACCGCAAGCTTCTACTCTCGTATCCGTATCGCACGCTGAGCGATGCCGTTCTGATGAAGCGTCAAGGCGTACGCCGGTACTCCGCCGGTCAAATGAAACTCAAGCGTGGCCTCGACTGACTTGTAGGACCACTTGGTGTCGAAGTCTCGAAAGACCTGCTGCGCTGGTTGGTCCGTGATACCCACCGTCATTCGTCCGTCAATCACATGCACATCGAAGATGAAGTTTGGCGCGAGTTGGTATCTACCTTCGAGACGTTTCGGATCGATTCCGTCTGCGAATGGCTTAATCTTAGGTTCGGCGTCGGAGGTTGTCGCGTGACGCATCAATCCAATCCCCAACGCGTCAATGTGAGGACCGGGTGCCGTGTTGGAAAGCAGGATGACTGCGACGCGGTGCCGACGGTTGACCAAGATGATTGAATGCGAGCCGCCGGTTTCACCGTTGTGCCATCGCGTTTGTCCGTCCGGCAGAATCATCCAGCTCAAACCCATTGCAGGACCGCTTTCGTCTCCGGTATGATGCTGCTGCCATGCAAGCTCGATCGCTTCACCAAGAGTTCCGCTTGGCGGATACAACTGCGCCCGCGCAAAACGCATCATGTCCCGAAGTGAGGCTCGTATCCCGCCAGCTCCAGGCAGATCAGCAAAATCCCACAACGGCGTTTCAACGCCGGCAGGCCGATGCGACATCGCGAGCCTTTGTTGCTGGGAAGTACTCAGTTCGATCGTGCAATTATCCATGCGCAGCGGATCAGCGATTTGCTTTTTGAGCAGTGCCGAGTAGCTCGAATGCTGATGCTGGGCAATCAGATAGCCCAGGACTGAGACTGCGAAGTTCGAGTATTCGTGTTGCGCTGCTGGCGATCGCGTGAGCTTCAATTCGCTCAAAAACGCTGCTGCTTTTTTGGCGTCAAAATCGTGGTAGGGATTGCGGGGCGAAACGACCTCGATGTTAGCTGGTAGCCGAGGCAGTCCTGAGCGATGCGTAGAAATATGCAGCCAAGTGATGGGATGATCACCATGCTTCGGAAGCTCAATCCCCGCTCCGTTTGTCACATCAACGGGATCGGACAAGTCGATGCTCCCGCGTACCGTCGCGTCGGCGAGCAGGAGAGATGTAAACACCTTGCTGGCAGATCCGATCTCATAGACCGTCAAGTTGTCGGGACGTTTGCCACGACGGCTCGTCCCGAAGTGATAGGTTCCGTGCCGATCGTCCTGGATGAATCCGATCGAAAGTCCGTCGACGACGCCGGATTGTACAAGCTGTTCGGCCTTTTCACTTACGACGGCTTTCGTGATCTCGGCTCCAAGGCATTGGCTCCACGACAACAATGCAAAGTACATAGCCACGAAAACGATGCCTCCGGTGACTGGCAAAACACGACGCATGGCAGATTCTCCCGCTTTCGGTTGAGGATGAAGGCAACTCGTTGATCGGAAATTGTTTCCGATCGCGACGACATTTGATTAGTCGCATCACCCTGCAAAATTTTCATTCTTGAATACGAGAAGTCGGAAAAAGATTGAATTCTGCTTGATCGATATTGGGATAACGGCAAGTTCCGTCAGAAAAAAATGGCGGCAAATCTGTAACGTTGAAGCGAAATTTGGGTTCTCTAGGTAGGGATGCGGCGTTTCGCAGGATTCCGGAACTATCGGCTCGTCAGTTGGAGACTCCAGAAGATTGCATCGATCGATGTCCGACAATCCGGTTGACTTGGCGAAACGCATCGCTATGATAGCGAAGCGCTTCGCTATTCGATAGAGGACTGATGGATGAGCCAGCATTTCGAGCCGACGGACGTTGAACTGCAAATTCTGGGCGTTTTGTGGCGTCAACCCGGCGCGACGGCCCGAACGATCCACAATGCCGTTCATGCCGACCAGGACAAGAACTATTCCACGACGGTAAAGATGCTGTCGGTCATGCTGGAGAAAGGCTTGGTGCGGCGTGATGACAGTGTCCGGCCGCAGACGTTCACCGCTTCGGTAACAAGGCGGAAGACTCAAAAGAGTCTCGTGACAAAGTTGGTGGAGAAAGCGTTCGATGGATCGGCATCCTCGTTGGTAATGCAGGCTCTTTCAAGCGGGAAGCCAACGGGAGAAGACCTGCAGGAGATTCGTGAACTGATCGAGAAGTTGGAGCAACGAAAATGAGCGTATTTGCAAGTCCGATTGTCGAGCGGATTGGTTGGATACTGTTGCATTCCAGTTGGTTGCTAGTGATTCCGGCGGTGATGTTTAGCGTGCTGCTCTGGCTGACGCCGAGCAGCTATTCAAGACTGCGATACGCAGCGGGCTTGGGAACCTTGGTAGTCATGGCCTTCCTTCCAATTTTGTCCGCTACCTTCGTTAATGTGACGGAGGTCGTCGCTTCGAACGAGGAAGGCGGAGTGTCGCAGGTTTCGGCGTCGGTCGATCGCGAGTTATCTGTAGTGAATGAGGTTGATTCGATCGAGCGGACTGAACCGAATGTCCCGATCGGCAATAGCCCAGTAGAACTGCCTAGCGATCAGCGTCGAATTGATTCCGTGCCGGGTGCGAACGCAGCGGGAGTGGCCGTTGTCGTAAATCCGAAACGACCGGAATTGAGTGAACAGGCCAGCGCATCACCCGATCAGTCAAACCGCCCGCTGAGCGAGCGAGTCGGCGTATCAAGCCCATTCGTTCGGCTTATTCTGAGTGTGAAGCCTTTCCTACCATTGGCTGTCGCTGGTTGGATGGTCGGCGTCTTGTTGATGTCGTTCCGGCTTTTGCTCGGTTGGCGGTCAGCGCGCAGACTGAAACGAGAGGGCGTCCAGCCTGTCCCTGAAACGATCGAGACGCTTTTTGATGAATTGAAGCAACGCATTGGCGGTTGCAAAGCGGCGTGTGTTGTTGAGTCTGCGCTGGTTGCTGTACCGTCGATCGTAGGCCATTTTCGTCCGGTCGTCTTGCTGCCCTTGTCGGCGTTAACGGGGCTTAGCGAAGGACAGCTTAGCGCCATCCTCGCTCACGAATTGGCCCATGTCAGGCGTCACGACTATTTGGTGAACATTTGCCAGACCGTCGTCGAAACGCTGCTGTTCTATCATCCAGCGGTTTGGTTCGTTTCGCGGTGCGTGCGAGAGGAACGCGAACATTGCTGTGACGACATCGCACTTCAGAACGGCTGCCAAGCTTCGGAATTGGCTCGGGCGTTAGTCACGGTCGAAGCGATTCGCCCGACCGATGGCCAGGGCTTGATTGACTCGCCTTTGATCCCTGCGGCTGACGGCGGCAGTCTATTGCTTCGAGTCCGTCGGCTTGCCGGTTGTACCTCTGATAAACACGTTGCGGGTCGATCCTGGATCGCGGGTGGCTTCGCATTGAGCTTGCTTGTTGCAGCGCTGCTCGCAAGTGCCACCAGCGTGAAGTCCGTTGCACAGGAGGACCAACCTCTGATAATTGATGGCGAAAAAGCCGAGGACGCATCGGTGACCGCCGCAGAGTCCGGCGTTCTGAATGGCGGACGCATCGATTTTGCCAATGGCTATTTCGTTGAACTGGCAGCCATTGGAGAACTGACGCGACCAGAATCCGACACCGCCGCCGTGACGGCATGGACGGCGTCCGGCAGTGTGATCGAGAGGCCGCCATTCTATGGAATCCAAGTCCGCCCCGGTTTTGAAGTTGCTGAGAATAAGATAGCACGAAAATTCTATCTTCGTGCGCGGATGCCAGCCGATACCGAAATCCAACTCGACACGGACGGAGAAACGGGCAGTGGTTCAGTCGTCCAGCGGAGTTCTAAGCCGCTGCATGCCGACATCGAAGCGAGCGTGCTGGCTGTGCTGCCCAAAGACCAAAAGACGATCGACTTGACAGTTAAATTGCAGCTTCCTTCTTGGAAAACCTTGGCGTCGTTCGATTTTGCTGGCGGTGTCAAGAATGGCGTCATTATGGATTGGGAGCGAAAGGTCAGCGAGTTCAGTCGTTACACCGCAACGGGCGACTTCGGAACCGACGCGACAAAGGACAACATTCGGGTCATCGCATTTGACCCGAAGCATCGGCAGTTGGAAGCGACTCAAACGAGCAGCAAAGGGAACGAAGAAGGACTAACGGAATTAAGTGTGGCATTCAAAAACAGCGACGGTCGACCTTCGCACATCGTCGTTCAAAAACGAATTGCGACGCACCCGATTGTCTTTCGAGGCGTACCGCTTTCACCAGGCAAGCACCGGGGTGTTGGAGTGACAGTACAGGGGAAACTGCTGGCTGGCTCAGCAGCACCTTTGCAGGGAGACTTCGTAACAACGAATGATCCGCAGCAGGTTGCCGGCGCGTCCCCGCCCAACCTCGGCCAAGCTGAGCGAGACGAGTCGGATCTCACGATTTGGATCGCCAACAAGTCGCACCCATTGTCAACCCTGTTGGCTGAGCCGATGGAACCTCTCTCGGCTAAGTTGCCCGGTGCTGGCACGTTCCAATTGGTCAGCGTTCGGGAGGCTGGCAGCGATTTGGCCGGCTGGCATGCCGACGGTTCACCGCGACTGGTTCCCTATAGCGATGAAAAGATGTGGTTGATGCGACCGTCAACGGATGACCGTCACCGAAAACTGGAGGCGATGTTCGAGTTCGTTGCTTCCTCGCCTGAAGTCCGCGTGGGGAAGATTCAGATCAGTCCAGAGGATGGCTCGGGCTCAACGTCACTCAAGCCAATCCAAGTCGGCGAGAATAACGTTTCTGGAGTAAGGCTGTTGCAAGCACTGAACATTCTGGACGATCGAGAAACTGAAGATTTTGTGGTCGATGTGTTTGCCGGTCCGCTCAGCAAACTGACAACTCTTCCAATTGGCGACCCGCCCGAGGACTTCGCTGATCAGTCTTGGCTTAGTTACAAGCCCGATGCTGAAACGAAGGATTTCGCTTTTCACATCAGCGAGCCGAAAGAAACGAAAGCTGGTTGGCGTCACGTGTTGTTGCTCGTCCTACCTGAGGAAGCGCCACAGGGCAGCGTTCTGACTGCGATCACAGCAGACGGGCAGAAGGTGGCGGGATTTACATCGTCGACGACGGGACGAAAGATTCTCGGTGTTTTCAACTTGCCGTGGGAGCAGAACATCGAGTCAGTCGAAGTCGCCACTCAGCCGCAACACTCGATGGTCTTTCGCAATGTCAGCGTTTGGTCGGGTCTGGGCTCGTCCGCCTTTGTCGACAAGCCAGAACCGGCTGCAATGGATTTCGAGTCACTCACGCCAAGCCGCGTTTTCCTTCGTCCGGACGGCGAGCGGATTGCAGAACAGGACGGCGTGGGCGTTGGTGTCAGCCCCGCCCTCCAGTCAATGCACGAAATCGAGCGACGTGGCGGATTGTTTCGCTTCGACGCCCAAGCCGAATCGCCCTCGGGTGAGAATCTGCCGTACCTGACGGAAATCCGTTGGAGAGACTTCCGAGCGGATGAATTGCGGTGGGTGCGTGCGCTTGCTGGCTTAACGCGGCTGGACCTCTCGTCCGAATTCATGAACGACGAAAGCTTGCAGTCGATTGCCCATCTGAGTACGCTCCAACAACTTGAGCTGAGTCGGTCGAGGCACCTGACGACCGCCTGTCTTCGCTCGATCGGCGAATTGACGGACCTTCGTGAACTCCAGTTGGTCAGCAGCTTGAAGTGGGATGACGAAGACTACGACGCGGACGATTTCAACCGTCTTCGCAATCTCACAAAGATTGTCGAGTGGAAACCGTACGACTGGCGGCTCGACGACGCGGGAATCGCATGGCTGAAGGCCGCCGACGAGTTGGAAATGGTTTACGGCTGGGGACCCGCCGTTACCGATGAAGGATTCGCCGCACTGGCGAACAAGCCGATGCTAGGCGTGATCCATCTGAACACGACTAAGATCACTGACCGATCGTACGAACTGCTGAAAGATCATCCAAAGCTCTATTGGCTACAGTGCAGTAGCCCCAACTTAACCGATGCTGCGATCGACTCAATCACCACGATGAGGAATCTGCGAGAGGTGCATTTGTTTGAATCAAAGGTGACTGATGTTGGAGTTCAAAAACTAATCGATGCGCTCGATCAATTGCCGCGATTAGAAACGGTCAATCTGTCAAACACGGCGGTATCGCAAGACGCTGTGGAAAAACTTCGGGCTGCTCGTCAAGGTTTGAGAGTTCTCGCAAGTCCCCCGCCGAGCAGCGAGAAAACGGAAGAACTCAACGCGAAGAAATTGGAGACGCCCGCGACCACGAATAGCGATTCACCGGACAGTCCAGTCTCTGCGGAAGAAGAAAGACAAGCGGATAGTCCGCTCTCGGCTACCGCCCCCCGAAGCGTCCCCTGGCCCGACGAGAAGTGGACCAAGTCGTTGCCTCCAAGTGGCAGCGGCATCCGTGTGAAGCTCGATGGTCGACGGTGGGTCGAATTCAACTCGGTCTATGCCACACAGAAGGTTAACGGCGAGCGGACGAAGATTCATTGGACAGCCGACGGCGAATTGATTGAGCCGCTCGCTGATTTTGATCCCAAGTCTCTTGTTCCCGATCGGGACGGTGGCGAGATGCCCAGCGTGACGCGAGGTTTCCTGATGCAAGTTGTCGGACCGAAAGGCACACGCTTCGATTTGGATACGAGTGGTTCCGGCGGCTACGGCAAGACCGAACACCCAGTTGATGATTCATTCGTCCAGATTCCTGTCGACACGATTGCCTCGAGCATTGGATACAACCACGCCTACGTGGAAGTGAAGGTCAGCCAAGATGTCAAAGAATTTATCTCGATCGATGATTCTGGATTCCAACTTTTGTCCGATCCAGATGAGAAAAGGCTATTCGTCGCGACCTCCAATGCGAGGGATTTCGCCTGGCGTTTGAAGATCGTGCGTGACGGCGAAGCCCTTGAAGTCGAACCATTTCTGGTTGGTGGTATCGCCGAGAGCAATTCATATTTATCCGACGAACTGAAGTCGTCACTAAAGGACAACTTTCGCAAGGCCCAAATTTTGGGATTTGCATTTGACAAAGATCAGCCGCTGCCAGAGTTGATCAGCCTTGAGCGAAGTCCCTACGACACGGTTCGGTTCGACAACCTGAGCGTTTTCCCTGGACCGCGCACGGCGGTGGTTGTATCGGTCAACGGCGTGCCAATCGACGATGAGAACCGGCCTAAGATAGAGTCCAACGAAGAGGTCGATTTGGATGACTCCAATGGAGACTTGGCCAATGACGAAGAACTTGAAACCGTCACATTGACGGGAACGGTCGTCGACGAAAACGGGATCGGTATTGCCGACTGTTGGGTCGGCTTGTTCATCCAACCGCAAGAACACTACGGCCAATCGACTCGGTCACCTCCGTGGGCGAAGGAGCCGCTGTCGGCCTTCGGTTATGGACCGCCGTTGACGTTGGAAACCCAAACCAATGCACTTGGACAATTCACGTTTGATGCACCGAAAACACATTTCGTCTTTGAAGGTCAGTTTTGGGCGATGCGGCCAGATGGCACGCTCGGCATGAAGTGGATGAACGCCGTGTGGTCCCATGTGCAGCAACCGAAGAACCTGAATCTCACGATCCGCGACGAAGAGGCGACCGTTCGAGTCATCGATCAAGACGGCGAGCCGGTTGCTGATGCCGACGTGACGCTCCAGGCTTACCGGATTCCCCGCAGTGTGACGCATCTGTTGCCGGAGTCGGTGCAACAACGAATGGTTTCAAAAACGAACTCCGCTGGCGAAGTCACTTTCGGCGGCATGGAAACCGCCGCGCTACGTGGAGTCAAGGTTTCAGCGAAAGGCATTGGCACTCAATTCCTAAGTGATCGTTTGGCGTCAGAATGGGTCCAGGGTGACCAGCCACTGACGTTGAAGTTGCAGCCGACCGCGCGTCTGGCGGGACGAGTCATCAACTTCGATCCGCAACTGGATCTGGGGCTGAAGCTGAAGGCTCGCACCGAGCAAAATGATGGTCGTCCACCAATGTATGGGCAAGAAATCGCCGAGGTGAAACCGGATGGCACCTTTGACTTTGAACACCTTGTCGCGGGTTGGGTGTCATTGGAGTCGTCGTTGCCGCCGGAGTCACAACGCAAGATTCGCTTCCAATTCATTCCGCAGATGACGGCTGGAGAGGATCGAACTCTGGACGCAACGCAAAATCCACAAATGGTTCCAGCAGTCGTTGTGCGACAGCGGCTGATCAAGAGTGACACCGGTGAAGGGATTCCCGATGCTCGACTAAGCGTCTTATGGGGTGATCCAGGCAACGGTGGAAGGTTTCAACAAAGCCGGGCGGTGACGACGGATGCCAATGGTTGGTGGATGGCCCGTGTACTGCCCGGCACGATCAACCTCCGTTTAGGAACAATTCCGGATGGCTACCGCAGCACCGCTTGGTTTGACGGACGCAACGGGCGTAGTGGCGTTAAAGCGATCGTGCCGGCAACCGACAAGCTCGTCACGCTGCCGCCGGAGCGATACGTGCCCGCAGTCGAACTGACCGGCAAGCTTCAGTTCGCCGACGGATCGCCTGCCGACGATTGGTCCGTCAACGGTCATCCGGTCTCGTGGGACGATCTCGGCCTCGGCGCGGTCCGCACAGGCAAAGACGGTTCGTTTACTTTAACCCATCCGACCGGTTATCCACCGAGATTCTTCAGCAGTAGCAACCGCCAGTGGATGACGGAGCATGATTTCACCGACCGCTACGTTAAGCCCAAACTCATTTCCAGTGATCCGCTAGTGCTGGAAATTCCAGGACCCAAAACGCAAGTCCCTGAATAGGAGACCCACAATGAATAAGTATGCCACCATGATTGGTGTCGCAGTTGTCATAGGTGCGGCAGCCGCGTTTTTGAATGCCGACGAAGAGATGCGGAAATCCGAGATTGACACATTTGATTCCGTGCAACAAAACAGCGACTATCGGGTTTCGCTTCTTGGCGTCACGAAAGGGGTTGCCTTTCTTGATTCTCAAGAACTGGTATCCGATGGCGGCCGTACTCCCGGCAACAAGGTAGTTCCATGGATGCGTGTGGCTACTGTTATCGAGAAACTCACCGACAAAGAGGAGCCTTGGGGCTTCAAAGCCGAAGGGGCTGACGGTACGGACCTACTTGGCAAAATCAGCATTGCAACGAATGGTCCAACGCACACAACTCGGAGCCGCGGTCTTGCGGAAATGGATCTTGATTTTCCGCCACTTCACGCTGCCATCTTCCCAACGGAAACGCCGAAAGGATCATCGCCAAAGTCGAAGGTCTACCTCTTCACATTGTCGGGCAAGATTCACAAGTTTGAGACTGTCACATTCCGTTTTTGGTTTGGCAATGACGCAGACCGTCGCGAATTAGTGTTCCAGGGTGTGCCGCTTCCGTAGCGAATCAAATACAGATATTGCGATGCCATGCCCGAGCAGAGTGGAAATCCGAGTCGCTCACTTGCCAAGTTACTGTAGCAAGTACAACCCGATCGAACGTCGTATTTTTTCGCACGTCGGTCGAGCCTGCTCGGGCCATTGGTGTCTACACATCGATTATCTCTGATAGAGCGGCGTTTTCCATGTCTTTCATCTCCTCGAGTGAAAGTTCGGTCGCCATCAAGTAGTCCAGCATATTCAAATGGACGTAATACCCAGCCAGTAAAGCTGGGCCGGTGAACTCCACGCCGCGTTTCATCCGGCGTCCACTTAATCGGATCAGATGTCGACGAAATTTAATCGCCGCTTCGCTCTCGCTGGCCTCCAACTGTTTCACTAGCACACACGCCATGGCGGCCAGAAGCAGACGCTTTGCGATCGCCAAACCCGTTTCCTGCTGCCAATATTCCAACTCCAATCCGTGACTCTTGAGCAGTTTAAAAAAACTCTCGATGCGCCAGCGGAAGTAGTACCATTTGCCTACTTCGGACGCATCAGCTTCATCACCAGGGACGTTCGTCAGTAGGGTCCACTGGGCGACGATCCAACCATCGTCATCGACCAGTCGCACAAAGACGGCACGAAGCTCGATTGGTTTGCCGGCGATCGACTTTTTCTCACCGTCGATGACGGCACTGTGGGGGCGATAAAGGGTCACGGTTCGCTCGCCCACTTGTCGCTGGACCTTCTTCCCCTCGTGAAGAGCTTTGCCCGCATCGACGTACTGAAACGTTTGATCGAGTTCCTCATCAAGTTCACTCAGCAGCACCGAGCGACCTTCGCACCGTACCCGACGATCATCACAGCGGACCAAGAACAAGTGGCCCAGGCTGTGCCAGCGTCGTAGCCGTCCCAGTGAGTCCGCTTCGCGATCGATTACATGAACAGGAGTTCGTAGCAGATCCCAGCCGTTGGAAGCCTCGGCCATTGTCGTCTCAAGCTGGTCGAGATGGTGCCCCTCCCACAGCGGAGGTTCCTTTGCGGTGCTGTGCAGAGCCTCGCTCGTCTTGAGGTGGATCTGCATGGGAGCCAGCGTGATTCCGGAGTCTGCCTCGACCAACAGGGCCGTCGTCAAGTCGTAGCCGATGTCCGTCTTGTGGGTGAGCTGAAGCAAGTCGCTCTTGCGATTGGCGTGGCTCTTGTAGTCCAGTTTGCACCAATCATGGGCGACCAAAACAAATTTGCTTTGGCTGTTCCGGCAGCCATCTCGACCAAGCTTCCTGAGGGGCTCCATAAGTTTCTCAAGCGAAACCCGATCATTCTTCAGGAAACGCCACAGGTTCTGACTGGCCGAAGTCGTTTTATCGATGTCCACCGGGCAGTGTGGCCCGGGGTTGGACCTTGTGGCAGCCTTCATATGCGACTTAACCTGTTTGCGATACTGTGTTTGCAGGCGTTTTTCCAACGCAATTTGAATCCCATCCGGCAATCAATATCAAATCGATCAATTTGTGTAGACACCAATGGCTCGGGCCGCTTGTTTGACTCACTCGAAACAGATGTCGATCAGATGCGTCAAACAAGCACGAGGGCGGGACTTCGAGCGACCGTCAACGTCATACGTCGAGCCTACCAAACCGGTCAGAAGCTTAATGAAGAACTGAAGTCTGAACTGAAAAACATCTACGATGAAGCTTGGCCAAAATGAAACTACACCACCAGCCTCTGAAGTCAGTACTTATTGTTCACGTGACGTTAAAAATTGTCGCTTGACGGCGTTTCAGCGGCAAAGCATCGATTGTCAAATGAGTTGTTCATTTCCATCGAGCTTGACACGACCTCTGAACAAATTGACAACGCCCAGATCATCCATCAAAAGGAGGGATTTGAATGAAGTTGCGACCTCGTTTTACTATTGCCACACTCTTGGTAGTAGTTATGCTTGCTGCATTCGGTCTTAGTGTATCCAGGTATTTCTCCGCTTCCGCCCGCTATCAACGAAATGGCGACGTTGAAACACTCCGATTGTTACTTTCGTCACAACTTCGCAGGGGCGACTGTATCAATCGGGTTTCATCGGTGCTCGGTAGCGGTAGGCACGATGACGGAACTCACCTCACGAAATTGCTAGAGTGGAAGGAAGGCCCGCACTTTAAACCTATAGTGATCGGTCCGGATGGAATTGAAGGCGGTGATCAAATTGTATTCTACTCAGCGGATCCGCAGCCATCATATCAACTTCAGTTCCGGAATGGCGTTCTCGTTAATTTCGATCCTAAGTTATATGTAGGTTCTGACATTCCACTTTCGGGGCTATCACAATGATCCGGAGGACACAGATGATCGCAAATCGTGCCGTCAGCTTACTTATTCTGGTATCGACCGCACTGGTCGCGAACGCTTCGTTTGCGGAGGAGAGTGATCGTTGGGATTACCCCGCGGGCCGTGCGGGAGTGAACCAAGTGAGTGCAGGTAAGGCGGGGCAACTTCGCGTGTACGACTGCGAGACTAGCGAATCCGTTGAGCGAGTTGTGTTGTGGTACGTCAAGCGTCTGGAACTGAGCGAGGAACACGGTTTAGTCAAAGCGGCGAAACACGGTCTCGACAGTCTCCAAGCTGGCACCCATTTTCAGCATGGATTCGGATACGACAACGTTGATCGCAGAGGCCACACGCAGATGGTCGCTCACCTATCGGAGGGACAAGCCCACGTAACGTTCCTGCATCGGCCTGATGTGGAACAGCCGCGAGTCGTCACGATCTCGATTGCCCAAGTGGCCGACCGTACGAGCGTTCATGTTATTCAAGGGCCGATGATCGTAGGCAAAAAGAACGAGAGCAGTGGACGGCAAAATGACGTTGGCTCGCTACAAAGAACCAGCGAAGCGCTCAGCGAAATTCATAAACTGTTAGCGGAACGTACGAAAGTAAAACTAAGGTCGTCCTTTCTGAGGAAAAACGTCGAAACCGCTGACAGAGGTAGCACTGAAATGAGGCCGGTAGAGGACCGGCTTATCGAGATTACAAATCGGTTGGAGGAGATTCATCGAACCGAGCTTGCTTCATATGAGAGGGTTGCAGACAACGCGGGGCTTGCAATGCAGGAAGAGCCGATGTTCGGCCAACCTTCCTACGGCGTCATCCTGTTTGCGACTAGCGTGCAAGAGATCAAGGCGAATGAGTTGCTGTTGTTCCATGGCGACTGGATCTATCGGACCGACGATACATTTTTGACGTTGCAGACACCCGGTGAAGGATTTTACTTCCGGCCGAATGACGACATTTCGAAGGGGACACGATTTGTGGTTGCTTGCCATCAAGATGCTACAGAGGAGATCGAAAACGTCAGACGCGGACTGATGCCAAATTCAAATCGAGCGAGTGATCCGAATCGAGCGTACCGGACCGAGATCTTTGGCAGGGACGGTAAACCAGTGGCCGGCACTCACCTCGTTGAGTCCGCAACAGCAGCCCGATGAATGTAGCTTCGCCAGTTTCGATGCCGCTGTGATGCAATCGCGTTTGGTGGAACCTCACTGAGCCTGTCTTGAGCCGATCGGCGTACTGGCCCGGATGGCGTGGCAGCACGCAAACATCTTCAACGATCTCGCAGAGTGACGCTTCGTTTGCGTCACTGAAAAAACCCCGATCGAAAGACGCTGTGACGATTTCGCCTCCATGTTTCTTTTGGACAATCTCCGTCTGATCAACCACGACATCCCGGTCACCAGCGTTGCGGTCGAGCAAGTGATAGTGGCTTATAAAACCAGCACCGTCTTCGTACACCAACGCCAAGCGACCGTATTGATTGGGCTGCCCCGCTTTGCCACGACGATACAACTGCGTGTGGGTCTCAAAGAGACTGAAAAGTTTATCGCAATTGGGGACGCTCTCGCCCATAAAAACTCGTCGGTATGCCGTGTCGCAGACTTGCTCGGTCAAGTCGATCCAATGCTGGATTGCCGCCATTTTGGACAACACTTCCACCGAGGAAGACTCGTTTCGTGCGGTTTCCACAAGGCCGACGGCTCGCTCGATCAACTTGCCGCAGCGATCCAGCAAGTCGCCATACAACGATTGCAACACATCGTTTTTACTCGGACTCTTGCTCGCCGCGATTCTTCCAATGGTTTGTTTCAGCTTCTTGATCTTCTTGACCAGATGATCGGATTGTCTCCAACCATCGACGTTGAGCAAGCGTGCCAGGTCGACACAAAAGGGAACGAATTTGCGGACACCATCAAAGATTAGGCTGCTCTCGGTGGGATGATGAATGTTGGTTTCAATGACAAAGGAGTCGGCGCGAACAGAGATGGCTGCCTCTGGCGCGATTGCGTGACCGGCGGAGACAATCGCTTCGTTGATCTTGGCGATGGTGCTGGGCTTGATCTGACAAAGCGTGTCGCGAATTCGTCTGAAAGGGAAACCGTCGGTGTCTTCCCACTGGCCGATTCCCATGATGCCACGCAGCGCACTGTGGTTCTCGACTTGGTCTTGCAGTTTGTCGTAGTCGCAGTTGCAACCGAGCCGAACCGCGGCGAGGACCACGACATGCCAGTCATCCATCCCGGGCCTGCCGACATCGCGTCGGGAATCTTCGTTCAGATCACCAGCAACCAACCGCACAACTTTCGTTCGTAGCTTGGTATCGGAATAAAGATGCTGCAGTCCCAACAAGACTGGAATCATTTCATCGCGACATTCCAGATTCAGTTGAACGTTTGCGATGGGGCTGGAATCGAACCGATACTGTGGCTGGTAGTGTTTGCGAACCACGTTCACTCCTCGAAGATTTGTGAGTTGATTTCGTTTTAGTCAACAAATTCAACGCGCCGGCCCGCTTGCGGGTTCGATCTTCGGGGAGCTTTTTCTTCAATTACTTCGTAAATTAACTGCGTTTTAAATTTCTGGACGGATACTAGCTAGACACCGTCGTCTGCGTGGTTAGCGGTTATGGCACTAGCCAAGGTTCCCTCTCGTAGATTTTTCAATGTGCTCAATCGGTGCTGCACAATCGGGGGCAGGCATGAATGGCACAGTGTTTCGCGGCGTCGATCGCCTCAATGATAGATTGCAAACGCGTCATGTCGCGCTGTTCAGGCGGTTCATTCCGTAGGCCGCAATTTGGACAGTCATTCGTCAGCCCGAACTAGCGCGGAATCGCGATCCATTTGCGTACTGGAGTCAAGCAGCCCATTTTGATCGAACACGACGATTTCATACTTCGTCGATGGGGGAATCCAAAGGACGAATCTTTGTTCTCCGTCTCTCATCATCACTTGATCTAGCGGGATTGCTGTGGTCGGTTCGCCATCCTTGTAAGCCGCGATTACGACCGGCCAATGCTTGGTGGTCCACTGCCCTGAAATGCGCTGCATTTCGTTCGGGAACAGAACTGTTCGATCTGCTGGAGCGGCGCTCTGATCCGGTGGGTGGACAAGAATTGCGTCGACACGAGGGACGTCTCTAATGCCGCCATCTGTCGTCGGTGGTGGCATCAACAAAACAGGTTCATCAAGATCTCCGAGTTCGGCCAGGGCGTCCGCCACAATGCGATACTCTTGAGCGTCGCGCATGGCGGACCATTGCCAAATCGTAAACGGTTCAATCCCCGTCTTGTCCCATAGAACGGCTGCAAGCCAACGTTGCTCGATGTCCGTCTCGTGTTTGAGTACATGCGCGAATCCAGCATGCACGATCAACTTCGTTTGCGAGTTGTCCGTAAATAGCTTGGCTAGTTTGGTTGCGGCAAATTCTTCTCTCCCTTCGTGTGTGAACGGGCGAAAATCGTACCCAAGTACCGTGAATTCCAAGTCGAGCGCCTTTCGCAGCACGTTGCCGAACTGAGGGTCGGAAGTGTAATAGCCGGTTTCGACAACGGGGTATCCACGAGATGTCAGCAGCTCTCCAGATTCGCCAATCGCTTCCGCTGCGTAATGGGTAAAACCGGCCTCGCGAAAAGTTGGCAATGTTGCGCCGATCATTTCGCGATGTTTGGACACGAAATGATCTTCCATCATCATGACGATGCGATTCTCCGCAGCGAATTGTCTGAATCCGTCGCGCCACGGCACCACATTCAATGTCAACTTGCTCGAATCCACGTCCAATAGTGGTGGATCATACTGAGGAAGGAAGTCCAATTGTCGAATCTCGTCATCACGTCCGAGAATCGCAAGATTCCAACCCAGTGGTTGAACTGTTTGCGCATCAGCGCCATCGTGCTCGATCTGAACAACGAATTGCAGTAACTGCCATTGCGCAACATTTTTGCCCACCCAAAAACGCCAAGCCAACCCCGCGATAGTCAAGATCGCGACGAAAGAGAAAAGTACGATTTGTCGGATTCGTCGTCGCGTTTTTGGTTTCATTTTATGTTGTTTGACGGCTTGAGCATTCCACGGAGCGCATGTTCCTCTTCCACTCTTCCACTCTTCCACTCTTCCACTATGCTTGAATCAAGATATCAAGATCTTCCGTCCCTGTTAGAACTGTCAACGGCGAGTGACGCTTGTCAACGGCGATCAAACCTGACCTCGTTGGCGTTTCCGACTCCCCATCGTGCAATCCACTCGGTGCCTCCCATAAATTGGATGCTCCAGAAGAACCTGTGTAAACCGATCCGATTGTCCAGTCAATGTTTTGCATTCGAATCTGCTCCAATACTCCCTGCCACTCAACGAACAACTGGTCTTCGATTGCGGTCGGTCGATTGGAAATCGACGTCGCGAGCGGCGAAATGTCCAAAGCGGTGTACAGCAGGACGCGAGCAACGGTCTCTCCTCTACGATTCCCAAATTTCAACCAGAGGTTGTCGACGATGAGATCCGCGTGCCATTACGAGAACTCAACAAAGCTCTCTAAGAAAATTATCAACAGTTGGCTAGGCGGACTGAGGCATAAACCAAACTTTCCAATTCAAGGAACAACAGAGAGTCTGTAGTCGTGGTCGGCAGTTGAGTCAGACATTTCAAGAGCGACGCATCTTCTTCTCGTTTGAGACTAGCCACTGGCTGGCTACAGCTTGCAACTCTCGAAAGTCACTTGTCACTGTGATGTCGCCGTCGACAAGGTTCTCTAAATCGGGCGATGCACCGTGTAGACCGGGTTCGCTCCCGCCTCCGATCAATAGCACTGGTGCGGCAGCGCCGTGATCGGTTCCATGCGATGCGTTCTCTTGCACGCGGCGACCGAATTCGCTGAACACCATGATCAATGTGGACCCAGACAGGCCGCGTTCACTTAGGAAGCGGTCGATAGCGGCAAGTCCGTCGGCAAGCTCTCGCAGCAGACTTGAGTGACGCGGTCGCTGACCCGAGTGAGTGTCGTAGCCATCGTGTACAGCGTGAACTGCTTTGATCTCTGGCAAACTCTCGATGACGCTGGCGACTTGCCCCATCCGATGGCCGAAGGTCGTGTCTGGAAAGCCGTCGAACTGACTCGATGAGGCTGCGCTTTTGCGAAGGCTAGCCGCCGCGTCACGGGAGGCTTGAAGCACAAACTGGTTGGCTGCGGAATCCGCGGCGAAGTCTTGGTTCTGTTCGAGCACGCGAGCTAGCGTCTGGGATTCCTCCCGAGGAAGTTGTGGCATGCTGACCGTGCGAGTGATTCGCCCACGCAGTAATTCTGGCGTGTCGGGTGAGTCAATCGCACAGGCCAGCGGCGACTGACTGTTCGCTTGCAATGGATCAAGAGTACGAGCCAGCCATCCATTGAAACTGGGCAGCGTCGCGTCAAGATTGCCTTCAGACCAAACTGCGGTGCTGACGAAATGAGAACGGCTGTGATTGGGGTAGCCGACGCCTTGCTGAATGCTCAATCGCCCGGAATCCCAGCAGCCCGATAGGCCGCGCATCGCCGGGTGAAGAAACGTGTCGTCGTCTAGATGAATCGCCTCTTCTGGTTTGATCCGAAGGTTGTTGCGATAGTGGGCGTACAATGGGTCGCGAGCGGGGATAATCGTGTTCAGGCCGTCGTTTCCCCCATTCAAAAAGATCGTCACGACTCGCCGTGAATTTTCAGGCAGGGCCCCAGCCGAGACCGCTGGGACGAGTCGCGTCGACATCGCCGTAGTACCAACAATGCAAGCAAGGCGTTTGTGAAAGTCGCGTCGAGTGGTCATAGTTGGTCTCCCGGATGTGGTGATTGTTGGAAACGAAACTCGTGACGAGTTCCGCTACTGCGTGGTTAGTCCAGTTGCGATTGACCGGAGGCGAGCTGAATTGCTGTTGGATGTTCCTCGTTTCCGCCGGTAAGTTCTCCTTCGCTGAGAGATTTTGCAAATGCGGCGCGTTGGATCATCGATTGGCTACCCAGCCAAGACTTGCCGCCCTGCCATCCGGCGACTCCGGGCGGGTGAAAAAGATGTTGCCCCATCGCTTCCATCCAGCTTGCGGCAAGCTGAGGCGATACAGCGGCTTTCCCCGAAGTGTCTTCATGCAGCCCCAATTCTCGAATGCCGCCCACGACAAGTGACACGGGCGAGCGGAATCGCTGACCTACTACATCGTTGGAAAAGAACCGCTCACTGCGCACGACTTGAGCAACTGCTTTGCCGATGTGGAGATCGAGTTCGCGCAAAATCTTTGCTAATTGATCGATGGCGACTTGGGGAACTGGGGTGCCTAGGAAGTGATCGCATATCCGCCAAGCAAGACGTTCCGCCGTTGCGCGTTGAGCGATTAGTAGATCGGCGAGCGAAGCTAGGTCGTGAGCAGCGGTCACTCCCAGGATTGTTTTCAAGCCGCCATCATGTTCAAAACGATTGAAAGTCACTCCCGAGTCACCGACTCGCCAACCGGTTAATGCGCGGGCCGCTTCCTGGACATCTTTCTCGGTGTAGTTTCCTTCGCCTAGCGTAAACAATTCCATCAACTCGCGAGCGAGGTTTTCGTTGGGATGTGAAGCACGATTGGAGTCGGCATCAAGCCAAACCAGCATTGCACGATCGAGCAGTACGGCTTTCAATAGGTCAGCGAACCGACCGCAACCAAGACTGCGGAAGAGTTGGTTCTGGTTCCACATCGCATCACAGTCGTTTACTTTTAAGAAACTGGTTGCGAAGTGATTGTGCCACATGAGGCACAATTGCTCGGCCAGTGGATTGCCAGCGTGCCACATCCTCATGATCCAACCGGCTTCCAACGCACGGATGGAGTTGCGGTCAATTGCTTGCCGAATCAAACCGGACTGAATGGTTTCGTTCCCGGAAGTCACGGGCTGCAGGAAACGATCGATAGTTGATTCGTGCCCAGCAGCAAGTGCCTGCGAGCACTCAATTTTCGCCGCTGAAAAACCGAGGCGGCGGTGTACGTGCATGACACGCTCCCGGTTCCACAGCAGATACTCACTCGGTCGATACGGTTTCCAGTAGTCACGGGACATTGTTTGGGCCTTCAAAGTATTGGGATATGCCGTAGTGGAAGTCGTCACGACTTTCGGCGACAATGGCTGAGGCTGAACTATTGACGAGACTCGCTCCCGTTAAAGCGAACGGGCCTATTCGACCTTCAACTGCCCGAGGTCCAACTGTTGTCCGGGTCGTAACGTCAACTCCTTAACTCTCTTGATGTCAGGATTTCGTCCTTCGACCCGTTCTGCCGTAGCAATTTCGATCTGGACTCCTGGCGGCAATCCCTTGAGCCGAAAATATCCATCAGCATCGGTCAGTGTGTCGTCAAATTCATAAAGCCCATCTGGACGCATCCCTTTGTTCTCGGTCACCGCCTTGATGACTCCTTCCGAAAGCGCCGTCACCGTCCAACGCGAAAGTGGGCGACCATTAGTGTCAGCGATTCTTCCGCTAACGGATCCCGTTCTTGGGACAACCAACTCAATAGTGTCCGATTCTTCCGTGCGTTGCAGATCAAACACGCCTGCAAATTCGAGCTGGCGATCGCGAATGAATACGTTTCGTTTGTCGCCGACGTCCATACCGCCGATTTCAAATTTTCCGCCTCGCACCGTTTTCAATGCGAGTTTCTGGCTCCCGCGAATATTGAGTTCATTGAAAGCCCCCCCGTCCGACTTACGGGCCGACACGGATAAGACGGGGCCGCGTCCCAAGGTGATGTCGACCTCCAACCTAGACGTTGAAAGTGTCGGTTCAATTCGCTTAAGGAAATTGAACTCGCTTGGACGTACATAGCCGCGGTTCCCACTGGGAAACATGCCACCTTGCGATGTCGTAAAGCCAAAACCGGAGGACTCGGCGGAGTCGTAGTGCGAGCGATTGCGTGCTTGGAATGCGAGAACGCCCGGTCCCGGTGGCACAATTATCTCATACCTTCCCTCCTTGTCGGTTCCCTGCGCATTGAACGTGTTGTAGGGATGACTTAGGCGATCGATATGCTCGTTCTCCCGCCAGGAAAAATAGCCAATATTTCCGGCGACCGGTTGATTCGTATTCGCATCTGTCACGACGCCGGTTACGCTTACGCCGCGATCGAGTTTGAAGTCGATCTCTCCGACCGCTGCGGTTGCCTTCACTTCGCGTTTGATTTCAGCGTCCAGATAGGGTTGGTTGCCGGGGTTCAGTACGGACAGTCTCATTTCGCCTTCGGTTGGCAATCCGATGATCTCGTATCGCCCGTCCTTGTCGGAGGTGGCGATGCCCGGCGTCAAATGCCCTGTCATACGAGCGGACAGGCGCATCCCCTGGACGGGCACCCCCGTTTTGGCATCGGTTAGTCTCCCGCGGATCGTCAGGGCCGGAGCAGCCAAGTGATGGAAGTTGGCGGGATAGACCGATCGCATCGGTGAACCGCTTTCCAACTCCATCTTTGTCTCACGGGACAATGATCCGCGGTTCCAGCGTGAATCGATCTCAGGACGCGTGACGATGTAGACACTTTCGCGAGTGATTCCAGGTCCTTCAATCGTTGCAAATAGCGAACGATTTTTTCCAAAACCGCTGAGACTATATTTCCCATCCGCGTCAGTCACCGCGTAGGGTCGTCGCTGATCCTTGATCCCCTGTAATTTCAAAACGGCCTCTGGACTCAAATACAACATCGAATCGCGTTCGTATAGCCAAGTGCGTGTTGGCTGATCGCGACTTGCTTTCAGAAAGCCGTCAAGATTCTCGTCTTTCGCTCTATGAAGATTTTGGATAGTGACTTTCGCGCCTTCGACCGGTCTGCCCTGCTGGTCGAGTATTTTTCCCGTGACCGGAACATCAACGACCAATTGCAACTCAACTGTTGTCGGATCTGTGACCCTTCCCAAGATCTGCCAGCCAGGGCCGCTGCTGTCACTGATGGACGCGATCGCCATGCGAGGCCATTCTTCTCCGACTTCAGTCTTGATGCGATCTATGTCGACCTTCAGAGTGAAGGCGCCGTCCTTGGTCGTCTTTGTTTTGGCGAACGGTTTGTGCCAGTACAGCATCACTGGTGCATCGGCTGCAGGCTTGCCATCGGGTTGCAACACGATACCGGAGATCGACGCGGGCACCTCGGCCAAGACCGGCTGCTGTGCGATACCGCTGGTCGGGCAGCACAACCAGGCGGTGCTCAACGCCATGTAAAGGGCCATACGTTCGACACAGTGGATTAGTGACGTGTTTAGTTTCATGGTCTCGTACCTATGTTCGGACTGTGATGCGGATCAACTCTTTGCCGTCATACAGCTACTCCCGGCTAGAGTCGTTGCGGGGCGCGAAAAATGTCAGTTTCGGAATTTTACCGATCACGCGCCCCACCTCAGTGGAAACCGGGATTGAGTAGAATAGGAGCAAGCTGCCTGGGCCGCCTTCAAATTTTGACATCGAGAATGTGATACCGCTTTGAACAACCCCTCCACTCAAGACAGTCTGCCCGAAATTGATTCACCGACACGCTCAGTGCCTCTCAGTTCCGACCGAATCGCGAACTTGGTGCAGTCTGCGCAGCAAGGGGATTCGGCGGCAATCGGTGAACTACTGGAAACCTATCGAGGCTATTTGCGAACGATCGCTCAGCGAAAAATGGCCAGCCGACTCGGTCGTCGACTTGATCCTTCGGACTTGGTTCAACAAACGATGCTGGAAGCCCACCAAGGAATCGATCGTCTGCTGGCGAATGACGATGAACACTTGAAGGCAACGCTTCGAAAAATTTTGACTTGCAACGTAGCGAATGCCATCCGTGACCACCTCTTTACTGACAAGCGAGCCATTGGACGGGAGTGTGCTGGCAGCGGTCATCTGCAGGAGCGGCCGGACGATCGGACATCGCCAAGTATGACGATGGCGAAGCAAGAAGAAGTTCGACAATTCGCCACGCTGATCGAATGCCTTCCGAAAGATCAAGCGACTGCGGTTCGGATGCGTTATTTCGAGTTTGCGTCGGTTGCTGAAATCGGTGAAGCACTGGGTCGGTCTCGTATGGCTGCGGCCGGGCTGCTGAAACGCGGACTTGCAGAACTACGCAAAAGCATTGAGTCGGAGAAGCTATGACGAATGAATCACGCGGCGGCTCAACGACCGATACTGAATCAGATGCGGTAGCAAATCATTGGTTTGCCGCTTTTCTTGACTGGCTGGATGCGACGCGGACAGCGGAATGCGAAGACGCAAGTAGGCTTGTGGAGCGTTTTCTTTCAGGCTGCGAAAGTACGGCTTCGGAGTCCGTGCAAGCGCTGCTGCTTGAATTCGCGGTCGACAACACGTCCGTCGGTGACTTGGCGGCCACAGCAGCAATGGATTGGATCGATGCCGATGCCGAATCTGTCGACGAGATCCTTCCGCGTGACTTTGGCGATTACCAACTGCTGGAAATCATCGGTCGTGGCGGGATGGGAATCGTCTACCGTGCGACACAGAAATCGCTCGGTCGTCCGGTCTGCATCAAACTGGCGCCAGTTGGGACGGATGAGCGGGCACGACTGATTCGAGAGGCCCAACTTGCAGGCGAATTGCACCATCCGAACATTGTCAGCGTTTTCGATGCCGGCATTCACGATGAAAGATCCTACATTGCGATGGAGCTGGTCGAGGGACAGCCGCTCTCCAACATTCTGGCCTCTCAGCCGTTGAGCGCGATCGAGGCCGCCAGCATGATGAAAGAGATTTGTGACGCGATCAAGTTCGCGCACCAGCGACAGATTTTGCATCGCGATCTGAAGCCGTCCAATGTTATCGTGGACACTACCGGTCGCCCGAGAGTCGCCGATTTCGGACTCGCCAAGCGGTTGCAATTGCGCGATGGTCTCTGCTCCGAGTCCAAGTCAACTGAAACGCTAACTGGAATCGCTGGTTCGCCCAGCTACATGGCTCCTGAACAGGTTCGTGATGAAACACTCGGCGTTCGCACCGATGTCTACGGTTTGGGAACCGTGCTGTACGAGATGCTTTCCGGTCGCCCGCCCTTGGTCGGCAACACTCCTCTGGAAACCATGCGTCTGGTCGAGACGACACCTCCGGTGGAACTGAGTCGCCTGCAAGTTGGGCTATCCAAAGATTTAGAAACGATCTGCCACAAGTGCCTGGAAAAGCGTCCGGGCAACCGCTATCAAAACGTCGCGGAACTTCGTGACGACCTATCAAGATTCTTGGAAGGCCTGCCAGTTCTCGCCCGGCCCATCGGTCGCACCGTCCGTCTTGCTCGGTGGGTGAATCGAAATCGCTCGTTGTCCACGGCAATTGGTGTCGTGATCTTGTCAGCACTGATGTCGGTGGCTGGGTTGGCGGCGATGTTGTCGAGAACGCAATCTGCACTCGAACGAACGACGAATGCCGAAGCGAATCAACGCGAGCTGGCTGATGAACTTCGTCGTTCAGTCGACGGCACCAACCGCGCACTCTACCGTTCGTTAATCGTTCAAGCTTCTCAGTCGCTCGTAGCAAACGACGTGAAAGCCGCCCGGCGTTCGCTAGAGCAAGTTGAGGCTTCAGAAAGTCTCATGCTGCTCAGGGGACTTGAGTATTCGTTATTTCACCGTCAAGCATGGCCGGCTACTGAGAGCATTGATGCAGACGGGAGAAGTTTTGTTGACGTTCAATGGTGCAATGCTACAGGGAGCTTGGTCGTATTGGATGAACACGGCAGGCTTACGACCTACTCCGCTGCTGGCGATGAATTACAGACGTCCGAGGCGATGCGATTTGACGGAGTGGAGCCGACGAAACTCTGCACCCACCCAACGCGACCGCAGGCTATCGTGAGCGATGGAAATCAGATCTATGAAGTTGAGCTGGACACGATGGAAGTCATTCGACGTCCCGACTTTCCCGAATCTATCAGAGAAATCACCTTGCTTCCTGAACAGCGGCTCGTCGCTGGAATTGACGACCGAGGCAAGGCTTTGAGCCTGGACTTACAGTCCGGCCAGCATGGCAGAATCCTGGCGAGCACGGACTCGGTCCGTCACCTTCGATTCTCGCCATCAGGTCGCTTTGTCGCATTTCTGAATGGCTCGACCGTCATGATCGCTCGCGGGGATTTGCTGGCTTTGACGGACGAGCCACGACAGACGGATGATCCAGCGCTCCTTGATATGGAAAGCGACTCTTGGCCCATCGATCTAAGTTGGATCGACGATTCGGCCATAGTGACACTCGACGAAAACGGTAACGTACATGCCTACCGATGTACTAAGTGTGACAACCAACCCGTTACTCAGGCCATTACTTGGACTCAAAGTTCGATGGTACGTAATCCTGAATCTCTAGGTGTCAGCGGCAGCCAAGTTGTCGTGATTGGCGCGAACGAAATGGTCGGTCTATCGGGAACCAATGGCCAAGTTGAGTGGCGACACGCGCGACCTCCGTCAAACCACGTGCGAATCGCGCCGTCACGACGTCTTGTTGTCTACACTGACCCCGATACCGAAGATATTTGCGTCTCGAACATAGACACGCTTGCCGCTCCACAAATCACTTCGTCATCTTCGATTCCTGTCCGCAAGGTGTCCTTTGGCAATCACGGTCGGACTGTGGCATGGCGAGATGTCGATGGCCAAATTACCGTTCGCAATAATATGTGGAAGCAACCGTCAATCACGCTTGCCGAAACAACCAACGCGGCCACCGGCATCGCCCTGAATCCTCGACAAGATCAACTTGCTGCCAGCCGTGACAATTCCGTTATCATCTACGATCTGCCCCAGCTTCGCGAGTCAATTCGCGTGTCGGGGCACACCTCTTCCGTGTGGTCGTTGGCGTATTCACACAACGGTAAGCTGATTGCGACCGGAGACTCAAGCGGTAGGGTGTTAGTCTCCGATACAACGTCTGGGACGCAGATCCGCAAACTTGATGGACTGGTAGGGGACATCCGCGCGATCGAGTTTGGAACCGACGACAAGTTTTTAGTTGTCGCCGACAGTTCATCGAATGTGAAACGGTATGACTTGTCGGGCAAAAGGATCGTTTCGATAAGGCTAGCCGATGCTGCAACGATCAACTCGATTGCGATGCTGCCGGAGGAAACGATAGCGATAGCCGATTCGGCTGGCAGAATTCACATCCGCAACCTGGACGACGGTTCCGAGTCAACGAAATGGATGGGGCACAACGGCGCCGTCTGGTCAGTCGTAGCGATCGGCAACCGCATTCTCTCGGCGGGGCAAGACGGAAACTTGCGAATCTGGAACACCAGCGGTGAGCTGTTCGCCACACTCTCAAGCCAGCAGGAACCAATCTGGTCCATCGCCACCAGCAAGAATATCAACCGACTATTCGGATGCACCACCGCCGGCAGTGTATTCTCGATCGCTTGGTAGACAAAGCTGAACGCAGTGTGCCGCTGCTGCAGATTCTCCGTATCCTGGAACGTAGCGTTCTTCCCCGCGTCCGGGATTGCGATCGTCTGGAGGGACGTGGTGAGATTCGTTTTTTGGCCCGGGTTCAGTGCGACGCTCTTGAACGTGAACCAGTCTCGATATTTTTTCGGTGATCTTGCTGGACACTGACATGCCGAAGATTCTTTAGCGAATGAAGCGGCTGTAGTATGTTCGCTGTGACTGGTTGTGAACTACGTATCTCACACCATTTCAATTGTTTCAGTTTTGCGGTCTCGTTGACAAACTTAGCCGAAACAGCGTAGGAGCCGTGTAGCTCAAGATGTTTCAACTCCATTACTTCGGAGAACTGCACGTTGGCTGAGGCCACTGCGACAACTTTCAGCCATTGCAACTGCGTCAGGTTGGGAATGGTAGATGAAGATCGACACCGCGACCACTGCGGTAAGCAACAACATTGCACGGATCGAGACCTTCAGCCTTGTAGAACGATTGGAGGATGTTTTGTTCATCGCCTACTGAACGCCGTTCTTAAGAATCGAATCGACTGAGAAAGCCGCCAGACCAGCAGTGAATTTTGAATCTTCGTAGTCTTCCAATGCCACGACGATCATGTCATCGACGATCTCGAAATGTCGCGGGCTGAACGGATCGAAATTCGGAGTGCGCGTGATGTTCAGCATCTGGCCCTCCGCGTCCAGTTCGATGAACCGCACTTGGGTTGGGGCATCGCCAACAACCAGGATGCGACCGTCCTTGGTAACGAGAAGTCGATTGTGGAAAGCAGTCATAGGTGATACGGGGATCGGCGTTGTCCAAGTCCGCTCGAAGTCCGCAGTGAGTCTGGTCGCTGCAAAGTTGCTCTTTATGCCGGATGTGAACCGGTCGTGGACAACAATCCAGTCGCTGCCGAGGTTGGCGATCGTGCCGTTGCGTCCGGGAAAAATCATTTCCGAAACGAGTGTTCCATCATCGAGGCTGATTCGAGCAAGCCAGAGGTTCATCTCGCCGCTTCCAAACTTATTGAACTCACCGGTCACACCGCAAACGACCATCGTACGGTCGGTGCTCTCGACGATGCCGCGAAACAAGATCTGCTGCTCCTCCCGAATATACTCCCTAGACCATGCGATCTTGCCATCGGCGGTGACCCGGAGGGCGATCCCATTCCTGTCATGTTCTCCGAGGACTATACAGCCGCCATCTGATAAAGCGACGGTCTGATGAGGATGAACAAAGTCACCGGATTGGCAATCAACAGACCAAAGCCTGGTTCCATCGAGTGCGTACTTGAAAATAGGAGTCTTGCCAGCGACAACCAAATGTTCGGGTACCAGAAAGAAACCGTCTTGGAAGCGGATGCATAGTTGACTTTCTGCCAGTCTTTCGTGGCTGCTTTGGATTTGCGGTGCGGTAGGTCATCCAGCGGTTTGCGACTAATGATCTCGCCGTCTTTTGCGAACCGCCAGTCATTGATGGTGCGTTTTTCAAGCCCATCGTCGCTTTCACGATCGACCGATGCGACCAAAACAGCAAACTCGTTTTTGCCGGCCAACGGAACGACAGCATCAGTTTGACTTGCCTCTGTTTCAGATTCGCTGCGCCATTCCCAGATTGGTTGAATGATTGTTGCATCCGCGATGTCGACCGGTTGATCGGTCGGTTCTGCCATCGTCGAGCCGTCTTGGGCATGGCATGCATTTACCGCCAGAGATACCGCCATCACAATCAAGGTTACCAGGTTTGCATTTTTCATTATCTTTATCCGGAATAGGTAGTGAAGTCCACTGAGCAGGTTCGGAAACACGGTCGTCGGTTAATGGCGTGGGCAACGGCTCTGATGTATAGCGAAACGCGACCCGTTGAACGCGGTTTTAATTGAGTTGTCAAATCTGCTGCGATTAGGAACTAATCATCGAACGTGGACGGGGTTTCAACCGTCGCCTTGGTTGTCTCCGTGTTCAATAGAACGAGCATGCAGCGAATCTTCCGCGCGCCCATCAACCAGCATAACAAGCTGATCCCAAAATTCGGTTTCGAGCTTGGACCGCGTCTCGGTGAAGTCGCTCACAACTCCCTCAAGATGTCCTTCTGGCGTTTTGGTGTACTTTGTGTGTGCACGCTCGGCCTCGATGTACTTTCGCCAAGTCCTCGTCAGCAATTCGTTAATGGACTGGAGTTGCTCGTCGCTGATTTGCAATGTTTTGGCGAACCAGCCATTCAAATGAACCGTGTCTGATGTTTGCCAAACAAGGTATGCGTCTGCGCCAGCATCACCGGATGACTGATTCACTGAATCGCTATGGGGTTGCCTTGCATAGTGGCCCGTTTGCTGCGGGCGCTCGATGCGGGCGATCCAAGTGGCTCCACGTGAAAGTTCGATCTGGTCGCCTTTGATCGTCAAAGCGGTATCATTGCTCTCGACCTCAATGACGTAACGACCGGCTTTTAAGCGTGTCGAAGCACCCGCCTTTGTGACGGTCAGTTCTTTGACGACCGCATCGCCTCGCCGGATGATGACTGGCACGGCTGACTGGCTGTTGGTCTCAATTCGTATGGTGCCTTTGCCTGTTTCCAAATAAATGACGGTTCCTGCCAATGCAAAGAAGGCAATTGCGGCTAAGCCAATCAGCCGTTTTGGAATTCGCGGGCCGTCGCCACTGGCGGCGAGCATTGGTTTTTTTGCAGAACCCGCGGCTAGCGTCATGGGCTCAATTAGCGGTTTTGCAAGGTCGGGTCGTTGCAAATGAGCGTGCCATTTTTGCAACAAGGCAGCGACCTCGCACGCGGATTGATAGCGATCACCGGGTGACTTGTAAAGTAACTTGACGACGACTTGTTCTAACCACGCGGGTACGTCCGGATTGATACTGCGTAGCGAGCGAGGTTCGTCGTTTCCGATCCGGTTGAGTATGCCCATCGTGGTTTCGGCACGAAAGGGACTGCGGCCAAGTCCACGATATCCAGCGCCGATCGGAGAGCTTCCTAGTTCGCTGGGCCTACGATCGCGAAATGCGAAATACGGCACGACTGGAGGTGGTTGCTATGACGAAGGACGGCAAGCGTTTACTTCCATACGGGGCAACCCTATGGGATGACGAAGAAGGAAACACTCGCAACGCCGACGTGTTCCGCACATCAGTCGACGACATTGATCGCTTCGAGTACCGACTATGTCCAATCCAATATCGCGTCACATTCAAGAACATCTCATTGCAAGCGGGTCAACGAACGGATGTCAGCGTGGAGAGCGAACGAGTCACGAATGCAGACACCGATGAAATCTCCGTCTTGCCCAACCTGCTGCTGCCCGAGTCCAGCAGCGTCAAGAGCATTCAGTTCGCTGGCGACTCCACCATTCGTAGTCTCGCGTATGGTACGGGCGAGGCCAAACCGGACAGTTTTCTACGAGTTCGAGAGTGGAATCTGACGACGCAGACAGTGCTCACGGAAGTTGCGTTGGAGTGGGAGAAAAATTGGACTCGATACACGAGTCAACTCGTCTTGGCGGGAGACGGAAAGCTAGTCTTTGGCAGCCTTGGCAACGAACAGGCCTCTTGGGACGCCAAGACCGGCCAACTACTACGACGGATGAAGCCCGCGTGGGAAGAGTTCGGTGATCTTATGCTTCAACACGTCACTGCAACTCCCTCAGGAGATCGAGTTGCTTGCGTGGGCTTATCAAACTCGACCGAATTGATGCAGAGCGGGCACATCTATATTTGGAATGCCAAGACCGGCGAAATGGTACGAGAAATCAAATCCGAACACACTGGATACGTTCGTTCGTTCGTTCGCGTTGTCGGATGACGGACGGTACGTCGCTGCATGGCCAGCGCGAGAAGGCGTCGGGATTTGGAATGTCGAGAGCGGCGAACAAATTTTCAAGTTCGAGAATCAAAACCCGCCGGGGAGCTGGCCCGGCGAGCCGATGCACACGAGCGTCCCGGATCAGGTCCTTGGGTTGCAGTTTTCGCACAATGGACAGACGCTGGCGATCGGCGATCTAGTCGGTGTCAAACTGATCGACATCAAAACGGGCAAAGTGCAGCATTCGATGAAAGCGCCTCTGCGACTTGGTTCTCCGACGTTTGTCTTTTCGCCGAACGATCGCTACCTGTTTCGATACGGAGTTCACCTCGACAATCGTGAAGAGTCAATGCTTTGGGACGTCGAGACAGGCAAGCCGCTCGCAACGCTTCCAGTTTACGCCACCGCTGCTGCCTTTTCGTCCGACGGGAGCAAACTGGCGATCGGACGATCTGATCGGAAACAAGCGATCGCTCTTTGGGAACTCGACACAATCGCAGAGCGGAACCAGTCGAAAGATCGTCGCGATGATGTGTTCTGGTACCCACGAGGTACTGAGCAGTGGACGACCGGATTGCAGATTGTAAAGCGTCCGAGCCACAATAATCCGACATTGGTTCTCGAATACTTGCTACGAAACGATGCGGATACTGTTAGGACGGCTGATGTTTCGTTTAAGAGCGGTCCCTGCGGATACTTTGTAGATGCGGCCCATCGGATCGAACCCGGGCCCGGTGCGGAGGGTAGCCAAATCCACATCGAAAAATTTGATATCAACGCTGGAGAAGGTTTCACCGACCCGCGTTTCAGACAAGAGATTGATCTGCGGGGACTGGAGCCGGGCACATACAATGTCAACCTGGGAGTATTCTTCTCTTTGCCGACTGACGAACCTGGGACTCGCCATGGAATCCCTTTTGAACACCAATTCCCGGTTCGCTGGGAAGAGAAAGGTTCTGCATCGGCAGCTACCGGCGAAGAGATAAGTAACGCAAAACGGTTTCCCACGGTAACGCACAATAGAAACATTGCAGGCGACCAGCGAACCAACCTGACTGAGATTCGATGGGGCAAAGCCGTTGGCGGATTGCGAGCGGGTCTTACATGGACCAGCCATCGGGACGACGCACTACCGAATTTTGCGCATGGTCAAAGGGTGACCGCAGACCTGTTCGTACAAAACGTCTCAGACAGCGAAATTGCGTGCGAATTACTTCTTCCACACCGCATGGATAGTTGGGGCTTCAGCATCCGCGATGCCAGTGGCAAACTCATGCAGAGGAATCAGATTATACTCAGCCAAATCGAACCGCAACGAGTTCTGATCGCCTCAATCGCACCGGGTGAGACGAAACTTATTACTGGTAACCCGAGCGGATTCAGCGAGCGAACAGCCAGTGAGAAAAGCATCGATGTGTCACGATTGGACTTCAAGATCGCTAGTGAACTGCCGAGTGCCGAGTCCATTCCGTCTTACACTTATGGATTACCGGTGGGCAAGTATACGATCGAGGCGTACATTTTTATCCGCCAGGCCTCGAACTCGGATGCGACACTCAATCTCGATACCGAACGCTTAGGATTTTTCGTCGTTTCGGACGAATCCGTGAAGGCTACCGCCGAGGATGCCGAGTTTCAGTCCTCTCGCGATGCTGATAACTCCGGGGCGGAAGAACGCGAGGCTCCTTGGCGTGCTTTCGGTCGCGTGCTCGACGGCGATGGCAAGCCATTGGAGAGTGTCACGATTCGTGCTGCGACTGGCATGGGAACACTTCTCGGCGGAGGTGCGACTATAACCAACGCCGACGGCCGCTATGACTTTCGCTTCGGCATGGGGGGAATCAGCTTCTAAGACATTTCCGACGATAACCATATCCTCAGACGCAGTTTGCTCACGTTACTGCTCACTTTGACGGACACTTCGAAAAGAAATTTAGTCGTCATGGTAACGGGATTGGCAGTTTACAACCTGTCGCGAACGAACATCTTTAAAAGTGGAAAATCGCCGCAGACCAAGTCGTCCTGCCCAACCAAACTCGCGAGATCAACTTCGTGATGCTTCCCCCAGCAACAGGCATTTGCACGTTAATCGACGATAATGATCAGCCTCTTGCGGAGTCCTCCGTATCACTAACCGCCGACGCGCTGCCGCCGGGATCGTCTGTACTGTCACAAGTACGAACTGACGAGCAAGGCCGATTTACGATCACTGAGATTCTCACCTCGATCCCGTACCAGTTCGTTGTTTGCAAAACGAACAACAGTAATTCGGCCACCCCCCTCACTGTATGGAGGACTTTCAGACGCCCATCATTGGTCCTTTTTAGGTGTCCGGTGAAGGCCCGTGACAGCCCGCCCGAACGCCGGTTCAATACGACTTAGTCAACACACTCGGGTGTTAAGAAAAAATGTAATCGCCGCATAGACTCAAGTACGCGACACGATTCACGACGCTGGTCGACCCGCCGACCTCGAAGCCGTTCGCGAGATTATTGTTGAAGACTCAATCGTGGTCGCGATTTAGATGACGAGCACCAGTGGCGAACAGTGTTGCGATCGAGCGACGGACGGATGTAATGCGATTTCTCACGTAGCCCGGGGCTGACCTAACGGCCCATGGCGGCGATTTGCTGATGTTGCTTCGCATTGTGATAATCGCCCGAGCCTTGACCGAAGGCCGAGACAACGAATGCTACTTCTACCTAAACCAATCTGATTTCGATACGGACTGCAAAAACGGAATGAGTCCAGGATTGTGCGCTCCGAATGCCTGTTTAATTCCAAGAGACGTCACACACGGTCATGGTAAAAATCAGCAAGCTTTGTCGCGGTATCGCAGCAGCCGACTGTTGTTGTTGACAGTTTATGATCAGGAGAGCGTTATTGGGACTCGCCTCCGAAGACGGAAACGCGGCTGCAATTGAGAGAGCGACGCAACCGCGCGAACTGCGGAGCACAAGTTCTGATCTCGGTCGCCGACGCCTCGCGGATTTTCGTTTTCATCGATCCGAAGGATATCCGATCGGATCGCATTACCCCCTGGCCTATTGATGAGTAACATTTTGGTGCGTTCGTCGCTGGAAGGTTCCACAATTGCACGCCCGTCCGGCGATGGCCGCGATGGTCACTGGCTTGATACTGCACCCTGCGTGGCAAAAGGGGCGTGGCCCGCTTCAGCAAACACGGGCTGTAGGTATTCTTGGACATTGCGAATCGCGGTGAACACGCGATCAAATGGACGATTGCTGTACGCGTCAGTCAGAGCGTCACTCTTGACGGGTTGCCCATGGCAATCGAACACTCCCATGATCTCTCCGTCAGAGAAACGCTTGATAAGCTGACTGCCAGTCTTACGGAGCTTTCCAAACGACAATGACCGAATGTCGTGGCCATCGGCACGAATGCGTTTGATCAACCGATCGAAATGGTTCGGAATCAATTGGTTTGTGTTGCCCGCTTTGGTGGACTTATCCAGAGCGGTGCCCGCCCGATTGACCACTAGCACCGCATGAGGACCGTAGCCTGGGAATGTTCTGCGATGCTTCATCGCCCACTGAATTCCCTGGATAGTCAGTGGGAAAAGAATGTGTTCTCCATAAACGCCGCTTTTGCGACGGACCCGCTTGATAAACGAATCCTCCGCCGTCGATTTGAAGTCCAGAATTTCCTGGTGCCGGGGTGAGTGGGCCGAGAACAAGTGCACTTCGCCTACCAGTGTTGATGCGATCTCTGCACGACCGAAGCCGCAATTGAGCCCCATCAAAAGCAAAAGACGATCAAACGGATGTCCATAACGCGCCAGCAGTTTAAGTTCATCAAATGAGAAGGTGTCTACCTGCTCTAGACTCTTTCGTGCATGGTCGACAGCAAGACGTCTGATTCGCGTGTCCATGTCGCCGAAAGCAATAGGTTTTGTCCACTCGAACCGCGAACTGGAGTCCAGCCATTTTAAAAAGCGAGTGAGTGCGCTGAGATAGTTTTTGCAGCTTTTCGCCGTCATCGGAGTCGTTGCTCTAAGCTTGCAGGGACGCCGACGCCAGTACCCGATTAATTCGTTTATTTCGGAAGCGTCTAACTCGCTGATCGGGCGGTCCCCATGATGCTGAATCAGGGTTTCGACCTGCTTCACCTGAGTTTTGCCCCAGGGGGAGATTTGGTTCGACTCTGGACGGTGGAACTCACGTTCAAGGTACTCCTGATATTTCTTCATTGCCTGGTGCAGCGACACTTTGATCGCGATTGCGTCTGCTGGACCCACGCACGAAGTCGCTCCAGGGCGAGGCAATTGATGCGTACCACTGGCGGGCACATCGTCGCCAACAAACGGTTTGACGGGAGCGAGGTCCGGCTTGGGCGAGGTGAGCGGCACTCCCGCAGCAACAAGCACCCGCTCAGACTCTTGCATTGCCACGATTTTAGCGGGATCCACGTTTTCCAGTCGCGTGTGGACGGATGCAAGCTGGCCAGCGTCGTTGATTGCTTCCAATCTCGTCAGATTTTCCTCCCCGATTCGAAAGACGCGTCGATCCTCCGGAAGGACGAGAATGACCGTGAAACGTTTTTGGAGCCTCTGCAGTCGCTCCGCGTAGTTCGTCGGCGTCTCATTGCCGTTGCGGGGCAGGGCAAACTCACTGGCTCCTTTGGCGGTGGCTCGGGCCACTTCTAATTCGGTTTCGCACCAGAGCGGGTCCGGTTCGCGCGAGCGGCTCGCGATAACAGTCCAGATTTCCCGAAGCTTGACCTCGCGAATCTCAGCCTGGCGGAGGTCGGTACCTAAGATGAATTTGTGCTGCTGCCGGATGCCGGATTTACTTAGCTTCCAGCCTATCTGACGGGTGTAGTATCCCCGGCTGTCGAGTTTCCACTGACGACGCGCTCGAGCGACCATTTGGCAGCACTCCTGCCGGTCTTATCGGAACATCTGGGTCCCTGACTGGCTTCTTATCGGAGCATTTATCGGAACGTCGCGTTTTCGAGACAAAACTGACCGCCCGAAAAAGACGCGTAAACGACGTGAATACCAATAAAATAGCCACTTACCGACTGGCGGCAAGTGGCTCTAAAGCGGAGGACACGGGCAAGTACTCAAAAGTGACCCAGCGGCACTTCAACTCGCTTAGTGCTCTCGCTGCCTTTCGGTGAGCGCTCAGTCGATCCCAAACAACGATCAGTGGCCGTCGGACTTCGCAGTGTAACGAAAACAAGATCCAGAAGAAGTCTTCTGCCTTTGCGTTGTGATCAAGTAACTCGAAGTGCAAACCAAGCTTTCGACAGTGAGGCGTTAACGTCAGCGCTGTGATCGCAGTCAGTCGGTCATGCCGCTCCCACGCATTCATTCCTGGAGTCTTACACTTGGGAGCCCAGGTACGCCGCAGCAACGGTTGAAGCATAAAGCCGCTCTCGTCAATAAAAACACAGCTAGCATTGTGATTTTGGCCCCTTTTTTATTCGTTTCCAAGTTTCGCTTCGAAACTCTCGTGCTGCTGCATCATTGTGTTCGCGTGCACGACTGGTGTTTTTTGGCAAGAGTACCCCATCTTAAGAAGGACTCGTCCCAGATGTGCGGAGTTGTAACTAACCCCAAACTCCTCGAGTACAACATGGGCAATCCGATCACAGGTCCAAAGATCCGTTGGATAGCCTCGTGCCAACGCGCCACCGATCAAAATCTTTTTAAGTTGGCGTTTCTGTTCACTGGACATTCGCGACTGAAGAACATGCTGTGGTACCGCGTTGAGTGCTCTGAGGCCACCTTCGATCGCAGTTTTCTTCCATTTGCTGACTGTGACTCTGCTCACGCCGAGATCATTTGCCACATCGGCTACACGTCCACCGGCACGAATTCGACGCACCGCATCCTTACGTCGATTTTCCAATTCAATCGCACTGCCAACAGCACGCATGGTATCCTCTCCCGTAGAATGAGGATTAACCCGCCATTATGCGCAAAGCAAATCATGTCGCTTTGCTGGCGCAATGCTCAATAATGTTGCTCAAAGATCTGCGTTTAGTGTTTTCGCAGCTCAATGACGACTAAACAATCCTTCTTCATTAAGAAAAGATACAATCGTGTCACAATTTCAGATCAGTAGCGATTTAACATGCGACGTTCGCATCTCGACGAAATTTCTCTTTCGGTTCACTGATGCGGCGACGCCGCACTAGAAAATTGTCCATAAAAACTTCTCTATCGTTCCTGTAGTGAATGTATAGGCATTTCAGGTTGGCATTGAGAGAAACAGAATGCGTAATGTGATCGTTCAGCTTGGCTAACTGAAAGTAAAAAGCTGCAAAGCACTCATGGGACTTTCACCGCAAGTTGATCGATTAGCAAAGTCAACGAAATGATCGCTTCGCAATTGCCAGCAGAAGTCTTGACTTACATGAATCCTAGCTGGTATTGCGAGAGCGAGTTATTAGCCCAGTTTGCTTTGGAGGAATCGGCTCACTAAATCGGGGCGTCAGTCGCGTGCAATCGATCTGTGATTGGATTTACAATCATCTTGATTACACGCCGGGAAGCACGTCATCCGTTACGAAGGCTGGAGGTTTTGGAAAAACGCTTGTAACAATTTGAAATCGACAGGCTTGACCATGTGTTCATCGAAACCAGCGGCAAGTGCTCTCTCGCGGTCGCTCGCTTGACCGTAGCCGGTCATCGCGACCAACGCCAGCGGTTGACTCCTATACTCCACACGCAATCGCTTGGCTAATTCGTACCCCGTCATGCCGGGCATTGAAATGTCTGAAAACACCACGTCAGCGGCGAATCGTTCCATCATTGCCAATGCAGCGAGGCCGCTATCTACGACCTCGACTTCGTGACCGAGCTTCATCAGCAATCGCGATAGTATGACAGATAACGCGTGCATATCATCGACTACCAACACTCGCATCGGCTGAATTGGCTTGGAGTCGTCAACCACTGGAGACACTGCCTTGTTTGAATCATCAACCGTCGCGATCGGAATCTTGATGGAAAACTCACTGCCCTGATCGACTCCATCGCTGTGTGCCGAAACCGTACCGCCGTGCAATTCGACCAGGGTTCGCACCAACGTCAATCCGATGCCCAAGCCCGCGGTGCCGCGTTCGACCGAGTCCTCGATTTGAGCGAACATCTCAAAAATATCGCTAAGTCGTTCGGGAGCGATACCGCTACCATTGTCCTTTACCGTTACTACCACATGCTCGCCAACATGTTCCGCAATGACTTCAATTTTGCAATTCACGTCGCTGTACTTCGACGCATTATTGAGCAGATTACAAATGACTTGGGTCAGCCGCGCCGGGTCGACGTGGACGGTCAAGCCTTCCTCGGGCACGTCGACACTGAGCTCCTGCTGATTGCTTTCGATCAAAGCACGCGAATTCTCAATTGCAGAATCAATGATCGTCCGCATTTCGATCGCTTGCCTTTTCAGTTCGATCTTACCACGTCCGATCCGCGATACATCCATCAAGTCGTCCAGCAAGCGAACAAGCTGGTCAACTTGAAGGTCCATCGTGACCCGCAGTTCGTCAACTTCGCCGCTGAGTTCCATCATTGACATCAACTGAACAGCACTTTTTATGGGAGAAAGTGGATTTCGAAGCTCGTGAGCCAGGGTGGCAAGAAATTCGTTCTTGCGGCGAGATTCCTCGGACAGCTCCGCAGCCAGGCGGCTCAATTCATCGCTGTTCCTTTTCTGCTCGGTCATGTCACGCATCACCTTGCTGAAGCCGACCAGTGCACCGGAACGGTCGTGAATCGACGTGGTGATACCAGACGCCCAGAATTGCGACCCGTCTTTGCGTTGCATCCAACGGTCATCGCTTGCCGAGTCGTTCTTGACGGCCTTTTCAAATTCGGCATCGACGGTTCCAGATGCGTGAGCTTCGGGTGTGAAGATCAATGGTCGAATATCTCGTCCCAGAAACTCGTGCTCATCGAAGCCAAGCACTTGGCGGACGCCATCGTTCCAAGTTGTCGCGCGGCATTGGCTGTCCATCATGAAGATCGCGTAATCCGATATCTGCTGGAGAAAAAAGTGAATTCGCTCGTCAAGTTCGCGATTTTTTTCCTTCAAGTTTTGTGCTCGAAAGACTGCCCAAATAACCCCGCCGACCAAAGCGATGCCCAAGAGTGTGAGCAGCAGGCCGGTGAACCATGCAGTGCGGTAGGTTTCATTGGTCGCCATCAATTGCTGCGACTGCCGAACGCGTGCGTTGTTTCGCATCAGATCGAGTTGCTGACCAATCCGATCCATCAACTGCTTGCCAACATCGGTCTTGACAACCTGCTCCGCGGCGTTTGATTTGCCTTGACGTTGCAGATCGATGGTTTTCACCATCTCGCCACGCTTGGATTCGATGAATTGCTTGAGCGTCGGCAGGACCGCCGCTTGTGCAGGATTCGTGGTCGTGTGTGATTCGAGTTGTTTTAGGAAGCCATCGAGCTTAGCTTCGGCAGCATTGTAGGGTTCAAGGTAGCTTTCATCGCCCGTGACCAAATAACCACGTTGTCCAGTTTCGGCTTCGCGGAGTGCCAACGCTACCGAATCGAGCGAATCCAAAACCGCGTAGGAGTCGCCAAGGTTGATTGCGGCATGGTGCATCCGGGTCAGGTTTTGTAGCGTCACGACACCACTGACCACCAGCAGGATGATGACCGTTGCGGCCATCACAGGCTCGGAGAGGTTTCGATTGAGTTTCGTGGGTGGTGGTCGATACAAGGCAAAAAATCCTTCAAACGGTTGCCTACTGCTCGATCGCGTCACAGTCGGTAAAATCTTTGGTTCCAGTCGCCGCGATTATAGCCACCAACTGAACTTACTGAAACAATGAACCCGAGAGTTTCGCCAAAGGCACACCAATTGCTCTACCACTGGTAGGGAATCTAATCCCAAAGCCGGCAGTGAGGGGATATCAAATAGTACGTTGCCGCTCGCTCACCTAGGAGATGGAGTTCGTCGCTCATGCTGCGGGTTGGGGTTTTAACGGTCAATCAGTTTATCCATCCATGGAAGCAATCGCAGACCATGACTGACGACGACGCAAACTCAGTGGCAAACGTATCGACACCGAAATCATCCGGTTTTTTCGTCGTCGGAATCGGTGCATCTGCGGGTGGGTTGGAAGCTCTAGAAGCGTTCTTCTACGCAATGCCTTCGGATTCGGGGATGGCATTTGTCGTCGTCCAGCATTTGTCGCCAGACTTTAAAAGTCATATGGAGGAACTGCTTGCGCGGCAAACGACCATTACGATTCATCGCGTTGAGTCCGGCGTCGTCGTGCAACCAAACTCGATCTATCTCATTCCGCCAAAGAAGGAGATGATCATCAGTAGTGGTAAACTGCTGCTCACGGATCGAAGTAGCGATCGGTCATTGATTCACCCAATCGACCAGTTCTTCACATCACTCGCGACCGATCGCGGAAAAGAATCAATCGCGGTCATCTTGTCCGGCACGGGCAGTGATGGATCTCGTGGCCTCGTGGACGTGAGCGACGCTGGAGGTCTAGTGTTTGCTCAGGACGAGGCTTCAGCGAAGTTTAATGGGATGCCGATGAGTGCGACAGAAACGGGCAAGGTCGACTTGGTGCTGCCGCCAGCCGCGATTGCCGAGGCGCTCGTGAAGTATTCATGCGAAGGAATCTCACGAGAGAAGTTGATGGAAGAGGACTTGGCCTTCAGCACGATGCCAGGGGTGGAACAGATTTCAACGCTGCTTAATCACAAATACGGCCTCGACTTCGCATTCTACAAACCGGGCACTGTCGGTCGACGTATCAATCGTCGCATCGCATTGCTGGGGCTTGATTCGATCGAAACCTACGCCGCGTTTTTGGCGACCAATGAAGTGGAATTGAGCAAGTTATACGAAGACTTGCTGATCGGCGTCACAAAATTCTTCCGCGACGTCGAAGCATTTGAGACGTTGCAACGACAAGTGATCTCAAAGCTGGTGCGTGAGGCGACGGAGGAACCAATTCGAATTTGGGTCGCTGCGTGTGCTTCGGGCGAGGAGGCTTACTCGATCGCGATACTCTTCGATGAGGAAATTCGTAAGTCCAACCGACAAATAGAAATTAAGATCTTTGCCACAGATGCGCACCAAGGTTCGTTGCAAACCGCCGCGAAAGGAATTTTTCCGCCCGAATCGCTTAGCGAGATGACAGACGATCGTTGCAATCGCTATTTCATTCGTGCCAGCGACGGCTATCATGTAACGCGGGCACTTCGAAATAACATCGTTTTCGCGGCACACAATCTCATCAACGACGCGCCCTTCACGCAAATGGATTTAGTGACGTGTCGCAATATGCTGATCTACTTGCAGCCTGCGGCGCAGCGAAAGGCGCTCGGCATGTTTCACTTTGCCCTTAAGCTCAGTGGTACTCTTTTTCTTGGTCCAAGTGAATCGACCGGAGAACTTTCGGATGAGTTCAAGGCGATCGACAGCAAGTGGCGGATGTATGTCAAACGGCGAGACGTTCGATTGCCAGTAGGTATGAAAGCCCCGATTGGGCGACGTTCCGAGAGACTGCCTCACGTCACGTTGCCGACCCCGATGCCGCGTAGTAATCGTGTCGACCAAGAGCTGATCGCCACCTACGACCAAGTGCTTGCCAAGATGATGCCCTGCAGCATTCTAGTAAGTGAACTCGGAGACATTCTGCACGTGTTCGGCGGCGCGGAACGATACTTGAAGGGACGCGGCGGACGTCCTACGAATCATTTGCTAGAAGCAATCGACAAATCACTACGAACGTCAGTCTCTGTCGCATGGCATCATGCGATGAAGAAAAGCGACGCGATAAGGAACGCTTCGACGACATTCGACAGTCACGATGGTCAAGAAGACGTTCGCATCACGGTCACGCCGATGTCCGATGACAACAGCGGCCCTAACAATTTTTTGATAGCGATCGAAAAGACCGGCACGTCAATTAAGCACCTCGATCCCCTCGATGTCAGTACTCAGGAGATGCACCGCACTCGCGTCGAAGGATTGGAAACCGAGCTGAGGTACTCACAAGAGAACTTGCAATCGGCGCTCGAAGAGATGGAAACGTCGAATGAAGAACTTCAAGCGAGTAACGAAGAGCTGGTCGCGTCGAACGAGGAACTTCAAAGCACGAATGAAGAATTGCACAGCGTCAATGAAGAGCTTTATACGGTCAACGCTGAGCATCAGCGGCGAGTCGAAGAGCTTGCTGTCGCTAACGACGACATGGACAACTTGCTCGCGACAACACGCGTCGGTGTGATATTTCTGGACAAAGACCTCTACATTCGTCGCTTTACTCCCGAGATCGCACGAGTGTTTCACTTGAGCAATCAAGACACAGGACGATCGATGGGGCATTTTTCGCACGTGCTCAATCGTCCCGATTTAACAGATGAACTGCACGAAGTGATTCGGACGCATGAAGAACTTGAGATGAAGGCCACCGATCAATCTGGGAATCATTTCTTATTGCGAGTTTTGCCCTATCGCAGCGGTGACACGACCGAAGGTCTTGTGTTGACGCTGATCGACATAAGTTCGCTCGTCGCTGCAGAAGCCGAAATTCACTTGCAAAAACTGGCGATCGAATCGGCGATCAACGGCATTGTCATCACCGACCCAAAACAGGAGGACGATCCGATCGTTTATGCCAATCAAGGGTTTCTCGATCTGACGGGATTTGATCGTGAAGAAGTCATTGGCCATAATTGCCGGTTCTTACAATGCGACGAGACAGACGAAGACGCGGTGGAGCAAATCCGCGAGTCATTAGCTTCCGGTAATCCCATTCGTATCCCTCTTCTCAATCGTCGCAAGGACGGCCGACAATTTTGGAACGACCTTAGTATTACGCCGGTTCGCGATGCAAAAGGCGAGATCGTTAACTTCGTCGGAGTCCATCATGATGTGACCGATCAGATGAAAGCACAAAAGCGTCTTGAGGAAGCGAACCGTGCCGCTCAGCAATCCAGTGATGCGAAGAGTTCGTTCCTGGCGACTATGTCGCACGAACTGCGAACACCGTTGACCGCTGTTCTTGGTTTTGCCGAAATCCTGCGTAACGAATCGGACGATCCTGGTTACCAGGAAAAAATCGATACGATCCGTCGCAACGGTTCCTACCTTCTTGCGCTACTTAACGACATCCTGGACCTGTCCAAAATCGAGGCTGGCAAGTTGACTTTTGGGAGGACAAGTATCAATGTGCGATCAGTTCTGAAGGAAGTCGAGATACTAATGCAAATGCGAGCCACGGAGGCATGTGTGCCTCTTCGCTTTGACTTGCACAAACCACTCCCGGCGGGAGTGACAGCCGACGAGGTTCGCGTTCGGCAGATAATCGTAAACTTGCTCAGTAACGCGATCAAGTTCACCGAAGATGGCGAAGTTGTCGTCGATGCGATCCTACGCGAAGAAGGTTCATGTGATGGTGAAAGCGTTCCCGCTCGACTTGAGATTTCGGTGACCGACACGGGTATCGGGATTTCAAAGAGTCAGTTGGCGAAATTGTTTACACCTTTTAATCAGGCCAAGAAACAAACGACGCGGCATGCCGGTGGGACAGGACTGGGGCTGAGTATCTGTAAACGTTTGGCGGAAGGCATGGGCGGTACGATTAAAGTAGAAAGCGAGCTGGGCAAAGGCAGCCGATTTACCTTGTGTTTGCCAGTAACGCAGGAGCAATCAAGACGTTTGATCAGCGAAGGGGAGCAAGCGGACGCCGAGAAAGAGCAACGCCCCACCAATTTCCCGACGATCCATTCCCGGATTTTGCTTGCCGACGACCGTCGCGATGTTTGGCAAGTCGGCAAACATTTTCTGGAGAAGTGCGGTGCGGAAGTCGCGATCGCTGAAAATGGCAAATTGGCAGTGGAGATGACGGAGCAAGCGTCTAACGAAGGTCGTCCGTTTGAGTTGATCTTGATGGACATGCAGATGCCGGTCATGGACGGACGTCGAGCGGTCGCCAATATTCGCGAACTTGGCTACAAGACACCGATTATCGCGATGACTGCCGACGCAATGGACGGCGAACGTGAATCCTGTATCGCGATGGGCTGCGACGAATATTTCCCCAAGCCAATCGATGGCTTGTTGCTGACGAACTTGATTGCAGAGATGCTATCACAACCCGACGCGTGAGCTACGGACGCATGTCGCGGGAAAAGTCCCTCGCTGGCGCTTCGGGTGGAGATTTTCTAGCGGCATACTCTTACGCCATGCCAGTGTTTCGGCATGTTCCACCCACTGAAGCTATACGCATTACGATATTAGCCCCCATGGAGCGACTCTGAATTGGAGGTCGAAAACAGAGTCCAACCGATGGCCGACGTCGTTTACATTTGCCCGCGGCAGACGCAACGTGAGTTTGCCGACAGCTGGTTGACTCCGTCAAAGCTTGGCGATTCTGAAATGAACAACATTCCGATCGACGAGTTGTTTCATTCGTTGGCAGAAAACCAAGCGAATGCGGGATCGGCGTGATTATTTCTGGCTCAGCCACTGAAGGCACTTTGGGACTAAAGGCGATCATTGATGCCGGTGGATTAACGTTCGTTCAAGATGCAAAATCGGCCAAGCATGATTCGATACCACGCAGCGCAGCGACGACAGGTGCGGCCGATCATGTTATGTCCCCCCGACAAGATCGCGAATGAGTTGCGGAAATACTCTCATCATTTGGTTAGCACTTTCGAAAATCGCTCGCGTGGAGAACGAGATGCTCAAATCGGTCGTGCGATTCCTGACATTACGGTGATTTTGGCGAAAAGCATAAGACACAGCGTTCAGTAGTAGAAGTAAAGTGCGTTGACTCGTCGTTACGGACGAAGGATGCAGGTCTTGAAGATTAATCGTGTGGCGGATTACGTCGAACGCCTGGAGGAAGTCGAAGCGTTGTTTCGGAACTTATTGATCGGTGTCACCGCGTTCTTTCGCGAGCCCGACGCATTTGTGACGCTCGCCCAATTGGTTCTGTCAAAGATTTTAAACGATCGAGCCGCCGATAGTTGTGTTCGCATTTGGACTTCCGGTAACGCCAACAGTTCCGAAGCATGCACTCTGCCGATTCTTTGTCGTGCAATCATGGAAACGCTGGACGTGGCACCGGGGGTTAAGTTTTTTGCCACCGACATTGACGGGCGGTCGCTCAGGATGGCACTTATACCCTGCGAGCTCAGCGTAGAAAACGTTACTCTGTCTAAGCCTGAGAAAATGCCGCTGAGTCTTCGCGATCCCACCCTTCCTGAGCGGCTCATGGTGGTAAAATTTTCCCCGATGGAGAATGCATTTTGTTCATCATTGGCAAGCATGCATGTTCTAATGGGCATGAACGGTACAACAGGCAACCCTTATGATAAATGACTCGGAACTGTTTCAGGTTTCCGAATTGTCTGCAAAAACGCAGCCTATCGTTGATAAAACGATGAATCTGTTATTTACGTGGTGGGCAGGAGATAGTTGTTGATGAGTTCACTTACTTTATCACCAGAGGCAAGCGGTTCAACTGCGGTGGCAATCGATCAGAATGCCCTATTGGCCCGCTGTATGGGGAACGTACCGTTCGCCGTGTCTCTTCTTTACGAGCTAGAGCTCACTGGAGAACAGAAGGTCAGAGATATCGCCGAATGCGCCATGTCCGGTGATCATCATGGGGTCGTTCATGCGGCTCACGGCTTAAAAGGTGCGGCAGCCATAATCGCCGCGGAGCCTCTGCGTGCCGTAGCTGCAGCAATCGAAGAGGCCGGAGAATTTGAAGTTCAAGACGTTATTACTTTCCTTGTTGCAAACTTGCAGCTGGAAATGGCAAGATGTTTGGAATTCGCCCAAGTATTTCGTGAGCAGAACAGGGCCTGATGTAAACCGCAGCTTCGACGTTTATACACAACACAATCTGTTTCAAAAGTCTTTACCGGCGATCAACGCGGAAATTTTCAACGATCTTCTCGCGAGAACGTTCTTGCTCGACGGCGACATCTTAGCTGCGAGCTCGAACTTCTCACTGCGTTTTCAGTGTCAGTGTGAAATCCTGAATCATGCCGTTTTTCGATGATTCATCTTCAACGTTTAGCAGGTAATTGCAGACCAAGTTATCAATCCAATCTCTTGCAAAGCAATGTTGGATGATTATGATCCGCTTGGCATGACTCTCCTCCAGTTGTGTCGATTCTGGGTGACGAAAGGGGCATTCGTCACCCAGTTTTTCATTTGGAGCAGTGCGCTACGCAAATCGCTCCTGAAGATTATTTACAAATTGAGTTGGCGTTCAGCCTTAACTCCGTTTCGACCGTCTTGCTTGGCACAATACAGAAGTTTATCAGCACGGTGAAACCAACTCTCTGAAGTATCGGAGTCGCGTAAGATCGCGACTCCAATCGATGCCGTCACACGCTGTAATGTTTGGTCGCTTTCCTCATGCTTGAATCGGCTCTCTACGAGTGAACAACAGATTTCCTGGGCAAAATCCAGTGCATCCTGGGCTTCTACTGTTCTCAAGAAAACGCCAAATTCATCGCCTCCATATCGGGCGACCGTTGCATTTTCATTCAGTTTCTGGATGTTTGAAGCGATGAACTTTAGCAGACTGTCTCCCACCGCATGGCCTAACATGTCATTGACATCCTTGAATTTATCAAGATCAACCAGAAGTAACGCGACCTCTCCCGATGCGTCAGAGTCTCGTCCTCTAATCGCAGTTTCCATTAACGAATCGAAACAACGACGGTTGCCAACCCCCGTAAGCGGATCAGTCATGGTCAATTTTTGAGAGATGGCAAGATTCCTTTTTAGCGTCCCCATTTGGCTTTGGGACTCATTCAGCTGTGCTCGCATCTCCTCAAGTTGTGACTGCATGCACTCGTTTCTTTCGAGCATCTCAGCAACACAAGATCCAAATTTCTGTGGTGTGATGTCTGGCGATGCCAGATCGCGGTTCGTCTGTTCAATGGAATTGCCATATTCCGCCCCAGCATCCACTTGGCGATTTATCGCTAACTGCAAATTTTGCAACTCCTGCTCTAGGTCCCGCCTTATTCCATCCTGCAGGTCATCATTGTCGGCAGACTGGCAAAACTGCTGATGGAGCGACTGAAGCTGCTGAACTGTAACTGACTCCGGTCCGTCCACCACGTGCGAGAGTCGCTCGTGTAGCCCTCCGGTATTGCCCTCCGCAAACCGATACCAGACCTCGTATACTTCGGGAGTGGGTGGCGTATTGAATTGCCCAACATATCGAAGTGCTTTTTTCGCGATCACGAACACTTCATCAACGTCAGGGGGTGAAATAGGATTGGAACGTGGCGTCATGCGATGGCTCCTCTTGACGCTGAAATATCATTAATCGAGCACACTGCTTGTTCGAGGCAGAAATGAAAAATCTCCTCTTTGTCCGGCTTGTGGTTCTGTTCAAAACCTTTGGCAAAACGAAGCGGCCTGCAGCCGTTGAAACGGAGGTAGCTTATTTTTCTGTTAAGGAAGTTTTCGCCGATTTGCAGACAAAAAAACGCGTCAATCATTTTGAAAAGGAAACCATTAATGAACGTTATTTCTAACGCAGTGTCCAAGTAACGCATTTGCTTATTTCGTCTCTTTATTGCGTAAACAGTGCACGGAAAACGATTGAACAGGCGGCGCATTAATTACCATTTTGCATGCCTAGCTGACAGACGATCGCGAATGCGGTGCATTTGTTTGCTATCAACCCTGTCGTGTTGTTTTCGCAAATAACGCAGAAAAGATGCACGCGACTACCCATTGGAATATGGAGAGAGTTTGCCAACTCACTCAATAACCGCACGCACGTGATACAACCTTAGTGCGCTTTCCGCCGGGCGGCCAATAATTTCCAAAGGAAAGTCGTTAAAGGATGGTGGGCAGGTGGAGTGTTTCCATCTCGTTATACGGAGACAACTCTTGATGGTCAGATTCCGATCTTTTATGAATCCAGATGGATGCAGATTTTAAGGCGATTAAAAAAAACGAAGTAAATTAGTAGCTAGCTTGGCGTGAGAAATGCATCCTGATTGGTTCTTCTAGAAGTCACAACCAAACATCCTCCCCTGCAACGAATCAGATCCGCCCCTATCCAATGTGGTGTCGTTTTTATTCTGCGTATGACGTCTAAAATGATTGAGTGGGAGGAATCGTTGAGAGGGTTCCACCCGATAAAAGTCGACTGTCATCGCTCGTTTTGCTCCGCACTCCCACGTATTTTGTTTTGGGAATACGTAGCGAATGACCAGGAAATATCGCTTATAACGCTTGAAGGAGTCTTGAGGACGCCACATTTAGTTACACGCGCTTACACCTGCTTTTCATTTCCTTAGCAAGTTAAAACGTTCTATAGTAAAAGCAGGAGATTACAATGAAAGTTTTAGTTGTAGAGGATGATGCGATCTCAAGGGAGGTCGTAGCTCACGTTCTTACGAGTGCCGGATACGAAGTTGTTACTGCGAGCGACGGCAACGAGGCTCTTCAAGCAATCGATACGATTGGGCATTGCCAATTGGTAATTTCGGATCGTGACATGCCTGGAATGAATGGCATTGAACTGTGTCGCGAATTACGTGCGCGGAACACACGAGGCTATGTCTATTTCATAATGTTGACCAAGCTTGATCAACCAAAGGATAAGATTGAAGGCTTTGCAGCCGGGGCTGACGATTACATAACTAAGCCGTTTAATTCAGCCGAGCTGCTGATGCGGGTCAACACAGGGCGGAGGATCATCGCTCTTGAGACTCGCGATATGGCAATCTTCATGATGGCCAAACTTGCGGAATCTCGTGACCCTGAGACCGGAGAGCACTTAGAACGCGTTCGCAATTTTGCAAAAACTCTTGCCCATCACATGTATGAAAGGCATCCTCGGCGACAAGGGTTAGATCGGTTATTCGTAGATCTCATTTACGATACAAGTCCTCTGCACGATATTGGAAAAGTTGCGATTCCCGACCGCGTGTTGTTGAAACCAGGCAAACTTACCGCTGAAGAATTTGAGATTATGAAACGGCACACGCTTGAAGGAGCAAAAACCATCCAAGCGGCTTTGGAGGCGTATCCCAATGCACGGTTTCTACAAATGGCGTGGGAGATCGCAATTTCGCATCACGAAAAGTTTGACGGCACTGGCTATCCATACGGCCTGTCCGGCGAACAGATACCGCTTTCGGCACGAATTGTGGCAGTCGCCGATGTCTATGACGCGGTAACATCAAAACGCGTCTACAAAGATGCGTTTCCGCATGAAGCAGCGCGTTCAATCATCATTGATGGCTCAGCTCATCATTTTGATCCAGATGTTGTCGACGCATTCCTAGAGTCTGAAAGCGAGTTCCAATCGATTCGATCACGGTTCACGGACGCTCCAGTGGAGGGATACAGCTCACTTGTCAATGATCCTACAGCGGATCCGATGAACTCAATCGCACTTCCGGCGAACTCAATGTAACAACACAGAAACATAAGGGGCAATTACCATGAACGGTACGCAGAAACAACGTCTTGCAATTGTTGTTGACGACGAATCAATTGCCAGGAAAATGATGACCTTCGCGTTAAAGCGTGAGGGGTTCACCTGCCATTCTGCCAGCGATGGCGAAGAGGCGATGCTACTGCTTGAGGATCTAGAGTACGATCTTGTCGTTACGGACCTTGCGATGCCACACAAGAACGGACACGCGCTCGCGGTTGAACTGCTGAAGCTCGCCAAACGCCCATTCATCGCTGTTCACACTTCAGTCGTAGACCCGCAAATCACAAAGGATCTGATGAACCGAGGAGTTGACGACATTGTCTTTAAGCCAACCGACTACGCTGCCTTCGCAGCGAAAATGAAAGTGCTGGTTGACAAACTTGTCAATTATCCTCAACCGGAACATTCGCAGCAGACGCTTGAATCAAATGATGACGTTGAGTTGACAACGAATCAGACTTCAAACACTGGAATTAACAACACCGAGGGGGGCGTTGAAATAGATGGGGAAGTCGAATCACCAGCAGAGGCTCCAAAGTTAGGCAAATCGTCAGTAGTGAAGTCCTTGCAATCAATGGGGATCGAATCACTACCCTTTTCGCATTTCGCATTAGAAGCGTGCCGGGTCGCCTGTGAACAAGATTCTGAAGCAGAAGATATCGCTGCAGCGATTGAGAAAGAGCCTGCACTTACATCCGAGCTTCTGCGACTGGGAAACAGCAGTCTTTACAATCGCACGGGCAACAAAGCTCTAGATTTAGAAGAAATTATTGTTCGAGTTGGACGACGCCAAATAGGAGAATTGGCGTTAGCGTTAGATGCTTGCGATTCACTGCGTGACATGGGCATCCCTTTCTTGAATGTGAAACTTGCATGGCAACGCAGCCTTGCGGCTAGAGTCGCTGCAAAGCTTTTGATATCTCAGAGATCGAGCGGGAGCACGAGTGCTGGAATCGTGCTTAGCGCATCGATGCATCTTCTTGGTCGAATGATTCTCGCCAAAAAGTTTTCATGCGAAATGGTCGCTCTACTCGAACTCGCCAACCAGACCGGGGACGCATTGACAGAACTGGAACGACAGACATTTTCTGAAAGTCAGTCCGCAATGCTTGCAGGACTATTATCAAAATGGAATATCCCGCAGGACATTATCGGCCCGTTGGAACACCTCGATTCCACATACGGCGAATTGGTTTCGCTGAACCGCGCCAATCGAGACGACGCTGAATTAGTAAAGATCGCTGTATTGATTGGCTGGCTTGCAGTAGGAAAATGGGAGGCGTGGGACCTTGTAGAAATCCCGCCATCGAGCGTATTCCGACATCACTGCAATACCTCACTACGTGAAATTGTCAGTCGAACTCGAGATGGACTTGCCGAGGCATTGGCGGGACTAGGCAAAAATTCCTCGCTAGTGGTTGGTGACTCAAAGATGATGCCTTGCAATTATCGCTGCGCTGGAGAAACCGACGTCGATTTTATCAGAGAGATGTTGCCCTCACTGGAGTTGAGCGAAGGATCAGGGGGCAGTGATGATCAGCTTGCTACGGTGGTTAACGGTCTCGACGCATCACCGGAACGCATAAACACACTCATTCAATCCCGTGACCGAAACGATTGCGTGTTACTGACGAAGCCTGACCTGCAAAAGAGTTTGATAAGTGGGCCTGCTGTTGTGCTCTTCCCATGCACATTCGGCCGTCTGGCTGAATCCATAAAAGCACTGCATGTTCCGAGAAGCAAGGCCAAAGTTCGCTAATTTCAAGACGAAAGGGTCGGTTCGTTGTCTATTGCGAGGGCACCTCCTCCTCTATCTCTTCAACGGTCCTTCAGAAATCCAATAGTCAGTCTCGCTGTACAGAATGTGCTAGCGTTGCAAAACCGCGTGAAACCAAGTGCGGGCGGGACTCAATTAGCGTAAACTTGGGATTTTCCGAGACGGAGTTTGTGGCAATGACAGGAAGACGCAACTATCAGACACAAATCGTCAAGCTGCACCTCGTGTTACATGCCGTTGCACATCGAACCGTTCCGAAAAGCATTTTGTCACTCAAAGGAAACAGATGAATTTCGATCAAGACCAGTCGCCCGACCAAACTCCCAATGAAAGTTGGAATAAGAGTACCGCCGATCTTGAGGCGAAGAAGACAATCGTCTTAGAAAACGCTCGATCTTTGATAGAGAGAGCAAAGGAGGAAAGAGAATCTTTACCCCAAGTCGAGCTTCGGCAACGAGCCATCGCCTCCCTTGGCAGTCGGGCACAAGGTGTGCAGGTAGTTCGGTTAGTCCTTCATCCTCTGGCTGGGAATGTCAGTGACGCCGGTCGCGAAAAAGGAATTGAACAGGTAATCGCGATGATTCTGGAGGCTTGCGAGAGCAATCCTGAAGTTTCGTGGGACGCCGGCACCTGGTCGGTTTATGCAGGATTTGCAGGAGGTTATGTAATTAGGCGAGGAATAATTACCGAACTGGCCCATAGAGCGTTAAAAATGAAATGGAGCTTAATCGAAGGGAAAGTTAAATGACTCTTCCAAGAGTTGAATTCCGCAAGATCCGAACCGATGGTCCTGTAGTTTATTGGTATGTCGAAGCCTATTCGCCGGACGATTTTGTCTTTCCAGTTGGCACCGGTTATGTCCTTGAGGCAGGCACGGCAGCACACTTGAGCTATATACTTGTCGCAGACCAGTGGCGGAGAAAAGGTTATGGAACTGCGATATTCCAGGCTTGCAAATCGCGTTGGACTAACTTTATTTCGACGGGTTCAATGGACTCCGCAAGCGAATTATTCATGAGCGCGGCTGGGATTCTGAAAACCAGCGAGGAGTAAAGCGAGGGCAATAGGGGCGGTACTGCGAGAAAATGGAGCGTTTCGACACGCTGCCAAAACATAGGCGTGCGCGGAGCCTTTAGAATAATGGGTCACTTCCCATTCCCCACCACAGGCATCGTTTCGAAAACGCACGTTGATTGCGTTAACGACGGATTATCGATTTGCCCCTATCGGTTTCCCAAATGTCATGAATGACGAATATTTTAACGTCGAAGTGAACGAAGAGTTTTCGTACGAAGGCGACAAGTACAGAAAGCTGGACGATCGCAGATCACTATTATTAAGCGACGGGGATGAGAAAGTGGTTCACTTTTACCCAAAGGATGAGGTCTATCGGCTTAGCTTGCCAGCGACGGAGCCAATACTAGCGAAACAAAAACTTCCCGAGCGATCATCAATCAGAAATGCATTGTTATGGGTGATGCTTCTAAGCCTGGGCATCTTAGTTGTTGGTGGGCTACTTTCGGCGATTGTGTGGCTAGCAATCAGATGGGGGTGACGCTTGTGATCCTCGCAACGGGAATGACGAGCAACGCCCCTGAGTAACATTAGCGTATCGACACCCAGTTTTGCAACGCACGAATTCATACACGCCTCCCGGTACGGTGGCCATTGCAGAGTGACTTTGCATTATTCAATGCAATTCCCCCGTTTTTTCCCTACATGACTTGGAAGGAAACCTATGTTTGAAAACTAGCGAATAAAGGAACCAGCTCATGTTTTCGTTTTTAAGACGCAAAGAGGAATGTCGTGCAGAGGCCGCGTTGCGACGCATTCTGGACCGCACGACACCCAACGTGACTTTTGATGTCGAGGATAATCGATGTCACAATCGATACCATCGCACCTTGCCTGTTCTTGTCACACCTTGCCGGGGTAATTCATTACTGGTCGACCAATCCGTCGTAGGATTAACTCGCGACATTTCCGATAACGGGATGTCAGTTTTACTGTCGCAAGCCCTAGATTCTTTTTCGGTGGCTGTCAGTATCTGGCTTGCCTCGCGGCAATCCATCGACCCGCACCCGGTGACCTTATTGGGGCTCGCTGCACATTCTATTGAGATTGGTGGCGGATATTGGCACACGGGAATTCACCTCACGGATCGACTGGAAGACCACGCATTGTCAGCACAGCTTTTACCTTTAGTTGAAAAGTTACTCCCCTCAGAGGCATTGGTGGAACTTGCTAAAGTCTAATTGAGTGCCGCCACCCTTCCTTGCTTTTCTTGACGAAATGGCATTGAAGTTCTTCAAGTGTGAAATTCTTCACTGAAGATCGGTCCACTGTCAACTTTTCATGGGCAACTTCAGAACTCGCGCTTCGGGTTAAGGCGTCAACTCCCATCGCGATCTGACACCTGCCTTCTTTCGCCTGTGCGGACGCTTGAACCTGTAGCGTGCTAATGCTGACTTGGAAGCGCGTCAGCACAAGAGTTTGAAGAGTGTCTTCAACCGCACCGTCGCCGCAAAACCCCAGCCCTCGAAAGTCACCTCATCGAACAACGCATCGCACTTTTCTCACCCAAATCGTTAAACGATGGACTCACCGCTGCGCCGAGTGAATCAACTGCAATGCAGACAAGCGTTCGCTTGGATGAGGATTAGTGATCGTGAGATTTTTTTTCTAGATAGCTTCCCGTCAGCTACTCGATGTATGCTGCGCTCGAAAGTAGCCCATGCAATGCGTACACTCAAACGCTCGATGGGAACCAGTAACTTGCGACCACAAATCGGTCACGATTGGGTAAACCTCAATTGACTCATTGGGCGTTCTCCTCGGCGTAAACAACTTCGACTTGATTGTCGATTTGGGTGACACCAGCAATGCGTCGCACTGTTTCCTGCGCCATCTGCTTAATGAAATAAGAGGGAACCGTGCCCATGAGCAGTACAACCCCATCTTTGCAGTGGCAACGAACATATTGAAGTTGGCGATACGAACTATTGCACAGGCTCCGTCGAACGCGTAACTCCAATGGATTGGATAGCGATCGATGAACCCCAGTTGGATAGGGACGTGGGGAAGGAAGTGTTTGGATCATGGTCGGAATTTCCTCCGGGTGAAACTCTCCGTTATCGAAAATGCGAGCGACTACGGCTCCAGTGATTCACCCGTCTGCTGCCACGCTTTCGCTCCGCCATCGTAGTCATAAACGTGGCGGAATCGTACTCCGCGTAAAGCCATCGTGGACCTAATAAACTTCATTTTCTGGAGAATTGCTAACGCACGACACTGTAAAATTCCCCGATTGGAAGTGGGGGAAAATCCCATTCAGGCATAGGAGGAAATTGGCGCGAATCGCGTTGTTTTCTGTGTTGCTGGTCGTTGGATGTAGCAATTCAAGCACTACTCCGAATGCGACGACCAACGACAATGAATCCATGGCCAAGAGTTCGTCGACGGACGCATCGGCAAGCCAAAATGGCGAAGAATCTTTAAAAGCCGTTTGCGAATTGGTGCCGGTCGGTTCCAGTGGTGTCACGGGCACGATCCAATTCTCGTCGAGTGGCAACATGGTCCAAGTTCGTGGCGACGTTGCTGTCCTGAAGCCGGGGAAGCACGGCTTCCATGTCCATGAACAGGGCGGTTTGTCCGACAAAGTCACTGGCAAATCAACGGGTGGGCACTTCAATCCGACCGACCAACCACATGGTCGGCCGAGTGATACAGAGCGGCATGTCGGCGATATTGGAAATATCGAGGCTGATAAGAATGGAAAGGCGACAGTCAAGATCGATGACGCTGTGATCAAATTGTCGGGAGATGATTCAATCGTAGGTCGCGGATTGGTGATCCATGCCGAACCCGATCAGTTTACACAGCCCACTGGTGACGCATGCAACCGCGTGACCTTCGGTGTCATTGAAAAGACCTATAGGCTTTCGCTCCCGAAAGAATGTTCACGCAATATGCTCATTCACTTCTATACTTGGTCGTTAAGAGGGTAACAACTGATGGGACACGATGATTGGTATCACGCAGGAGGCGAAGTCCGGAACAACCGTCGACCCGAGGGAAGCGTTTAGATTTAGAAAGAGTCGAGGGATGGAAACAAGAATTACAATCACCTTTCTGCCGAGGAGGCTGAACGCCAATATGGGGTGTACAAACGTGTCCGTGAAACGGTATTAGCGTTACGTCCCAGGCCCATGTAAGTCCTAGTTCAGGCGGAAGTTCCTACACCGGCGGCTAAACACGTCGGAATATTTCATTCGGCGCAACTGCGAAGTGACGACATGTATGATCATTGGCCGATTTCACTTAGTGTTATGGTGAGGGTCGCGAGCAGTTCTTGGAAACGGTCCCCCGCATGTGCTGGCATGAGTTGATACTGGATCTTTTTCCGAAGACTTCGACGAAAGTGTTTCCAGCTCAACCCGAGTCGTTTGGGTTAGTAGCGCAGGGACCACATGCTCATTTTTTCGTCAGTTCATTCTCCAATTCAGTGAGTACTTTCCTGGGTTGATCGGGGGACTTTCTGAAAAGAATTCGAAGAAGTTTTTGTTCTAGGACGTCGAGCATTCGCGGTGGTCCGGGGTGCTCATCGGTCTCGAGCAATTGTGCACAACCCTTGTGAAAGCGATCTATCCACGACGACGCCGAATTCCGGTCCACACCAAAAATGTCGACAATTTCGCTGACCTCATATCCCTGCTTGCCTGTTGCTCGGGCAGATAGCCAGCCGCTTCAAAGAGGAATAGCGGATAGTCGGCACACCAATAGATTGCAAATTGCTCCAGTGTATGTAGCAAACTGTAGTTAATTACCCGAAAGACAACACAATCGAACTGAATTTGAAACTAGGCCCGATGCTAGAGAACGATAAATCTGGCCTAAAATCAGCTGTCAATGAAGAAGTGAGAGGACTTTTCATGCATACTGGAAGCCTATCCCACTTGGCGCGGACGAAACTCTTGGCGAGTTTCGCTACGGTGGAAGATTGATGCGGGGAGGGCTGACGACAGGCTGGAAGCCTATCCCACTTGGCGCGGACGAAACTCTTGACGAGTTTCGCTACGAGGGAAGATTGAGGTTGGGAGGGCTGGAGACAGGCTGGAAGCCTATCCCACTTGGTGCGGACGAAACTCTTGGCGAGTTTCGCTACGAGGGAAGATTGATGTTGGGAGGGCTGGTGACAGGCTGGAAGCCTATCCCACTTGGCGCGGACGAAACTCTTGGCGAGCTTCGCTACGGGGGAAGATTGATGCGGGGAGGGCTGGTGACAGGCTGGAAGCCTATCCCACTTGGCGCGGACGAAACTCTTGACGAGTTTCGCTACGGGGGAAGGTTGATGCGGGGAGGGCTGACGACAGGCTGGAAACCTATCCCACTTGGTGCGGACGAAACTCTTGGCGAGTTTCGCTACGAGGGAAGATTGATGCGGGGAGGGCTGGTGACAGGCTGGAAGCCTATTCCACTTTTTTGCGGCGGCGGTACCAGGTTGCCCCCAAGACGGCGAACACTGGGAGGCTGAGGATGCCGATCGCTTGGCCCCAGGCACTCGAGAGCACGATTTTGTTGAGCAGCGCATCATGCTCGTCTGGCGACTTGGGAATTTGACCAGTGTATTCAGCCACGTGATGCAGCAGACTGACGGCCAGCGAGGCGGTCGGAATCTCTTTGTGACAGGCAATACAGGTTCCTTCGCGGCTGATCCGATCGAGTTCGCCTTTGTTGAACGCTCGCGATAACTGGAAGTGATGTCCCACCGTAGCAACCTGTTGTCCGTCACTGTCGACAATCTGGGACCAGTCGTGATCGAGGTTTTCAATCGCTGCCATCTGAGCTTGCGACTGCTTGGGCAGGATCGTGCCGTCGATCGATTGCAGATCGACAACGTGCTGCTGGTTCCAAGGCCGCGTGGATCCGATCCCCAGCCCGAGTGCTTTGTTGGATGCATGACACGATTCGCATGAGCGTGCGTTTTTGGTGATCGTATGCGGCTGAGTGGGGCTCATGTCGATCGACAATTGGCCATCTTCGCCGCCGCCTTCACTGTTCGCTTCGGTTTTGAAAATATGATTCAGCATCAGTGGCTTACCGTCTTCGCCGATCACGGTCACCGAGGTTTGGCAGCCGGGGGCCAGCGGACTGACACGTCCTTCGCCGTTGATCCCCAACATCGGTTCTTCCCAGCGTTCGTAGCTGCGACTCTCGCTGACCTTTCCGGGGATGATCGTATCGAATCCCTCTTCGCCTCGATCAGCCCGGTGCTCGACTTCGCCATGCAGACGTCCGGCGGCAACCCAGTCGAACCCTTGTTTGGATTCGTTGCACTCGGGACATTTGTCCTTTTGCGTGAAGTCAATTTTGACGTGACATCCATAACATTGCGGCGTCCACGAGGCGTGGCACGAATAACACTCCATCTGCTGCAGATGCGACGTCACACTTTGCATCGCCACACGACCGCGCTCGCTGATCTTGTTCTCTTGCATCAACGTCTTCAGCGGCTTCATGCGAATGTCGGCACCGGCGGCGGTATAAACAATGATCTCGTCGTCATCGCGGACGACATTTTCGTACGGGTTACCGCGAGCGGTCAACAGAAACCCGTCCCGTTTGTCGACTTCGGCGCCTTGTAGCGTATGCGGCAATGGCGTGTCGGTCAGCCCCCGCGGTTCACCAGTTGCAGGAGACTCGTAAAACTCGTCCATGAACCCGAGCGGCAAATCCCAGGGGAATTGATCAGGTGTGCCGTGGCAATCCGAGCATTCAATCTGCACTGCGGCCAAGTTCGCGCCGGCGAGAAAACCATCACCGTGCACATCAAGCGAGGTGTGACAGTCTTGGCAAGTCATTCCCTTTTGGTAATGAATGTCCTGCTCCATCGCGAGGTAATGTTTTGTATGCAGTTTGGGTTGGTCGCTGCCGTCTTCGGCGTACGGCGAATGGAACGGCGTTTCCATCAGCCCTTGAAACGACACTCCGATGCGTTTGCCGCGGTCGTGACACGTGGTGCAGGTTTCCACGGGAATACCGCTATAGGTTTTGCCGTGAACGGTGACTTTTGCATCACGAGTGCCTTGAATCGAATGCACCAGCGCGTGCCCCGGTTCATCGTGCGGAATCGATTGATCGTCGCCTTCGTAGAACCCTTCGTTGCCGTAGGGAACGTGACATGACGAACAGCCCATGCCGCGAAAATCGCCTCGCTCTTGTCGGCCTTTGACCGCATGATGACAACGTTGGCATTCTTGGCGAATGTAGGTAAACGCAGCAAGCGATGGATCTTGTTCCAACTGACTGAGTTCATCGCGTTTGAGTGCGTCGGGAAGCGGTTCGTGACGATCAACGAAAACGTTCGGCTCTTTCTCTTTCAGCACCGCCATATATTTGCGGTAGGCATCGGTGCCAAGCCGCTCGCTCGGATCGGCCGGATTTTCGACAGCGTAGTTTGCCCATTTATGTTCGTAACCGGTGAGCGAACCAAACGCCCAGCAGACGCCTTGGATCTTGCCCGCTTCGGTCATCATCAGACTCTGCCACTGGACTCGGACTTGGTCCTCATGACATTGACCACATGTTTCCGAGTTGACCCAAGGGCTGCTCGGTTGCGGGTAGAAGTTGTCGCCGCCGTGAGCCTTTGCCTTGTCGACTTTTTCAGTTGGATCACCGTTGTGACAAACCACACAGCCGGCCGGATCCCCCAAGGCTTCGCCTCGCTGCATGATCTGGTTGAGCATCTCGGAGCCGATTTCGCGAATCGGCTCGACCTCGGAATGACATGCCATGCAGCCCGATTCGGCAGCGGCGGGAAAATGGTCGAGTAATCGATCGGCGAAACAAGCTGGCGTGACCGCAAAGCAGACGAACGCGACTAAGAACGCCACCGCAGCGGTCTGGAACCGAGTCAAGGTGGAAAGCAACATGCAGCAACAGCTTGATGAGTAGATTGAAAAGATGAGCCGCGGATTATGGCAGATCAACGCAAAAGGTTCCCCCCAATCTTGCGGATAATACACGGATTTCATTCGGATTCGGAGAAGCGAATTGTGCGGGAACCCGCAAATCTTGCCTGCCACGCTTCTCCGAACCGTACATCAGCTTGACAACCATATCGCTTTCCGTGTGATCCGCCGCCATTCATGCCGCTTGGTACAAGATTCGCAAACTTAACGCCTTCGGTTGGTAACCCCCGCGTTCACGCCAGCATGACCGCAGCAGTGGCACTGGGTGGTGTTCACTGAATCGGTGTCAACCATCACCGCTCTACCGAAACAGGGACACGAACAATGACGACTTTAGCTTCACCCACAGCGCAAGACCTCATGAACCGCGACGTCTGGACCATCGCCCCCGACATGCATTTGGTCGACATCGTGGCGTTTCTTCAAAGGCACAAACTATCCAACGCACCGGTGACCCAAAAAGAAGGAAACCAGCAACGCTTGTTAGGTTTTATCTCGGAGGGCGATTGTCTGGAGTGCTTGGCAAACGAGTTGTTTTATGGCAACCCGAGTCCGGTGCAGACGGCCGAAACGATGATGAAACGACATCCGACTTGTGTGACACCCACGACCGACATTTTCACATTGACGTCGATCTTTATGAGTCACAAATTCCGGCACCTGCCCGTGGTCGAGGGCCCGATGTTATTGGGCATTATCAGCCGCCGCGATATCCTAAAATCGCTCGACAAATACTACCGCGAGTGGTCGGAAACTCGCGATCATGAACGCTTCCCAGTGGACTTGCACGAGATCATGAACCTACGCTTCTTGGTCGGGAAATAGGGCACCGATTGGGGGCAACGCGAGACGAGCGGGCACACTCACACCGTCTCGGCTCGCACACAGTGTGTGCACCACCGCGCGATTCGTTTTCGCGTTTTGGCTGTGTTTGCGATGACTTTGGCGAATGGAAACGAATCGTGTGAGGAAGATCCGGCAACCATCCACGCTCTGGCGAGCGTAGCCACGGAAACGCAAATGCCGAAATCTGTCGACTCAAAAATGGATTACAGCGCCGGATATGTGCTAATTTAGAGTAGCGGAAGTCGTCAAGACTTTCGTTTCCATAATGAATGCCCCCCGAAACTCTTGACGAGTTCCGCTACAGAAAATGCTTTTCAGCGCACGCCAAACGTCTAACTCGATCAACCGAGATTAATCGTTGGTCGGATCGCCCGGTTTTTGAACTCGTTTGCGTTGGTTCAACAAACGCTCTTCGATCGGCCGCAGACCTACGAGTACGACGATCGTCAAGAGCACGCTGGTGATCGCGAGTGGGTATTCGCCCAATCCGCACGCCGTTCCTATCGCTGCGGAGAGCCAAATGGTCGAAGCGGTTGTCAAGCCAAACACCTCGTGTTTTCGATCCGCTTTCAGAATTGTGCCGGCACCGATGAATCCGACACCTGCTGCGATCCCTTGCACGACGCGGGTCAGATCTAGCGGTAATTGCGACGTCAGTTCACTACATGCCAACACGAACATCGCCGAGGCGAGTGAAACCAACATATGGGTGCGGAGACCGGCGGAATGACCACTCATTTGACGTTCGATACCAATCAAACCGCCGAGCAACACCGCGGCAACGGTCGGTAACCACACACTGCTGTAGCTCATCGCGTTCGCCTCGATTGTGATGAAAGAATGGCCAATAAGTATAGTTGCGACGGGTTATGCAAATAACTCGCCCCCCCAGATCTCAATATAACCACATCGATCGCTCCGTTTCACGCTGGCAATCGATCTTCGCAAAGCGGACGATGACCGATGTCTGCGCCAAGTCGAATTCCGCTGGCGAAACATTTACCCTAGTGCTCCGTCTCGACCCCAATTGGGGCTTGCCCCTAGCAGAAGACGTCTACGACTTGTTGATTTAGTGAGCCGTGACGCGTCAGCGGCCGGGTCCCGCTCGCTACCCGGTGCCTTACGGCCCACGGCTCACTGTTGCGATTTGCATTTCGATTAAATCAACAAGTCGTTGACGAGTTCCGCTACCTTAGCATTGCGAAACTCTTAACGAGTTTCCGTAAAGCCGCGACAAAATCGAGGGGTGACTTGACTATCTGTTCGACTTTTTCTTTTTGGACTGAACTTGCTCTGCGAGCGGCCAGAACGAAGACGGCACATGCGAATTTGTCATGACGTCTTCGATCTTGGTCACGATCTCTGGATGTTCCGCAGCGACGTTGTTCGTCTCGCCGGGGTCGGTCTGCAAATCGAACAACATCAGCGATCCTTTGGTACCGCGCCGCAGCCCCTTCCATTGCCCCATTCGCACTGCCTGTTGTGAACCGCCTGGGAATGCCCAGTAGAGCGGACCGCGATCCGCTTGCGATTTCCCCTTCAACGTGGGCACGACCGAGATGCCGTCCAAGTTTTGCGGTGTCGAGGTGCCGGCCAAATCACAAAGCGTGGGAAAGACATCACGCATGCCCCAGACAAAATCGCTGGTCACTCCGGCGGGTGTATGGCCCGGCCAACGCACAGCCATCGCGGCGCGGATGCCGCCTTCGTAAAGCGTTCGCTTGATGCCTTGGAAGGGCGCGTTGGAACCAAGTGACTTAACAAATGGTGTGTTGGGACCATTGTCCGACGTGTAGAAGACGATCGTGTCCTCGTCGAGTTTCAGTTCTTGCAGCAAATCCAGAATCACCCCCACGGTCGTGTCCGCTCGCGTCACCATCGCGGCGTAGTTGCGGACCTCTTGCGACCAAGGTTTGTCCTTATAGATTTGATAGGCGGCATCTGCATGAGGAATCACGTACTTTCCATGCGGCAAACAATACGGCAAGTACAGAAAGAACGGTTTGTCTTTGTGCTCGCGAATAAACCGTGTGGTGTCCTCTTCAAACAGATAGTGCGAGTAACGTTTGTTGGTTTCCATCCGCTCGCCATCGTTCCACAACCAATCGGTGTAGTGATCGTGGGCGTGGACTTGGTCGAGATAACCGAGGAAGTGGTCAAACCCTTGTTTGTCGGGAGTCCCGGCAGAACCGGGGTTCCCGAGTCCCCACTTGCCGATGCCACCGGTAACATAGCCTGCCTTTTGAAGTGATTCTGCGACGGTCACATCCTCGTCCTTCAAAAAGACCAATCCGTTTTCGTCGGTCTGATTGCGAGCCGCTGCGGCCTTGTTATCGCGTCGCCGGCAGTGCCCGGTGTGAAGTCCCGTCATCAGTACACACCGCGTCGGCGCACAAACCGCGGACCCCGAGTAGTGATCGGTAAACCGCATTCCTTCGGCACACATACGATCAAAGTTCGGTGTCTGAATCTCGGTCGACCCCATTGCCCCGAAATCTGCGTAGCCTGCGTCATCGAGCATCACGTAAATGACGTTTGGTTTGCGATCGGCAGCATAGGAAGAAACGGCGAACACCAATGTGAGAGCGGCGAAATGGAAAATACGGGAAAGTTTCATGGGAACCGCCTTGGTTGGCAATGTACGGGGAACAAAAGCTCGGTGGTGGAGAAGAACATGAGCGTGGAGAAATCGATTGGATGCAACCCTTTTTACGAAGATTGGGGGCGTTTTGACTTTGGTTGTCGCCCCACTTCTTGCTGGCGAGTTGGATCGAAATTGGGATTCGCCGAGGACATTTGGGCGTTAACGGATTCTCGCCACTTGTGCAGTTTCCCTTTTAGCTCCGCCGTCTTCGCAGGCAACTTTTCAGATAAGTCAGTTTGCTCGCCGATGTCGCGGGACAGATCATACAGCTCGACACGCTCGTCTTCATGGAACTCGATCAAGCGATAAACCCCCGAGCGGATGGCACTGTAGGGCGAATCACCGCCAGCGTGGTAATGGGGATAATGCCAGAACAAGTCACGGTCAAAACGATATTGGGGATCGCGTAGAAGCGGCACCAAGCTGAGTCCATCTTTGGGGTGTGATTGACTCGCCGCGATCCCGGCGAGTTGCTGGAGCGTGGGAAACAGATCCATCGTGATGATCGGTTCATCACAAACGGATCCGGCCGGCGTAACCCCAGGCCAATAGGCGATCGCGGGAACGCGGACGCCTCCTTCGTAGGCAGACCCCTTGCCACGTCGCAGCGGCAAATTCTCGGTAAAACCATCGTGTTTTCCGTTACGCTGCGTCAAGCCACCGTTATCACTAATAAATAGGATCACTGTGTCGTGGGTCAGGTTATTCTTTTCGAGTTGTGTGACGATGCGGCCAACGCTTTGGTCCAAGCTGGCGACCATCGCGGCATAGCTTGGATTTTGGTGCATCGCGTTCGGATCGACCTTTGATGTAAAGTAGTCAACCAGGTCGCTGCGGCCTTGGATCGGCGTGTGAGGCACGTGGTAGGCGAAGTAAAGGAAGAACGGTTCCGATTTCGATTGATCGATAAATTCGCACGCTTTGTCGGTCAAGTAGTCGGTCAAGTAGTTTGATTTTGACTCGCCCACCGATGGCGTCTTTAGCAGGTAACCCTTCGTCCCAGGCGGACGGTCGTAGGAAACGTCAAACCCTTGGTCGGTCGGCTTGGTACCGCTGGCTTGTTTACCAATGCCGCTGAGATGCCATTTCCCGATGTGACCGGTTCGATAACCGCTGCCCTTTAAGACCTCGGCAATCGTTGTTTCTTCGCCATCAAGACGTTTGGTCCAATCCGGGATCTGCAGTTTAGCGTAGGGACGGTTTTGGCCGGCGATAAAGTCGGACAAATGGAGCCGCGCAGGATACTTGCCAGTCATGATCGACGCACGGGTCGGCGAGCAAACGGTGCAAGCCGCATAGGCGTTTGTGAATCTCATCCCTCGCTCGGCCAGCGAATCTAAATTAGGGGTTTCGTAAAAGTCGCTGCCGAAGCATCCGAGTCCGGTCCAGCCGAGATCGTCGGCCAATAGCAGGATGACGTTGGGACGTTCGTCGGCCACCGCCGGGGTTGCGATAAGCGAGGTGAGCAACAAGCCGACGAAGGTCACGATTCCTTTGAACATATGAGATGCCTACTTGAGATGAAAGTTTGTGAGCGAACGCAACAACTCGCCTGTATAACAAGTCAAGATGTGTCGTAGTACACTGCTAAAACCTTGGGCTTGACGTCGATATTGGGGGTGGATTTATCTTCTGGCCTGTACTGCGGTCACCTCTCCACCGACGAAGTCGGGGGAGAGGTGGCAGAAAACCAACGCAACCGTAAATGATGACAAAACCAAAGTTTTAGCAGTTAAGGCTAGCGCGCAAACGGGTAACTTAAGAGCAATGATGTTTTGCTAAATCAGCGGCCTCACTTCGTCGGTGGAGAGGTAACTGTAGTTGGCGTCCTCTCTACTCAGTTTTAGTTAGTTGTGAGTTCACGTAGCTGTGGTTCGATCTTATTGTGGAGGAAACTTGCGTCTTGCTTCGAAACATAGTCTTGCAAAGCCGCCGCCAGTTTGCGGACGACATCCTTGTTTCCAGGCTCGTCGATCGAGTTTCGCAGTTCATCGGGATCCTGTTGTAGATCAAACAGCCAAGGACGTTCGGATATTGAGAGCACCAATTTGAAACGGTCGTTGATCACGGCAAACCACGCGGGCTTCAGGCCAGACGACTGCAGGATGGCGACGTCATCTAAGTTCGACTTTGCATTCCCTGTCAATAATGCCGACGCATCGCGGCCTTCAACAGCATCCGGCAATTGCTTTCCAAGTAGTGCCAACAAGGTGGGTGCGAAATCGACCGTACCAAGTGCTTGGTCCACACGAGTTCCCGGGGGAATGATTCCAGGGGCTGCGATCAGCATCGGGATTTTCGCACTTCCTTCGTAGGGATTGCCTTTGTTCAAACGGCCATGCTCGAAACACAAGTCACCGTGATCCGAAGTGAATACGACGATGGTGTTGTCGGTCAACTGCAATTCGTCGAGCGTCTTTAAGATCTTGCCGACGTTGTCGTCGATGCAACGCACCATGCCAAAATAGAGTTGCATCAACGAGGGATTGAATTTGAGTGTCGCATTCTTGCCGGTTGCCGCAGCCCAGGCGGGATTGTCGCGGCTCATCGAAAACGACAACGGCGGTCGAATCACCATGTGGGCAAACATCGTGTCATACGGTTCGCGGACGGTGTTTGGACCGTGAGGATCGGGAATACTCAGGTGGTAACAAAAGGGTTCATCAGCGTGTTCGCGGATGAAGTCGACGGCGCGATCGGCCAACCAATCGGTCGCAAAGGTTTGTTCGTCCGCGTCGTCGACATTGTAACTGGGGGCTCCCTTTTTATCTCGCGCACCGACTTGCGGACCGGAATCGGTCAGTTCCAAATTCTTCCAATGTCCACGATTGAACATAAAACGGTTATCCGCAAACCCGAACTGGCGTTTCGGCGCCCATTGTGGTTTACCGGGCCCATCGAGATGCCATTTGCCCGCATAGCCGGTCGCATAACCGTCACGCCGAAGCACTTCGGCAAAGGTGACGATGTCGCTGCGATAAGGTTGGTCATTGGAGTGGGCTCCCGTCTTGTGCGGATAACGTCCCGAGAAAAATGCGGCTCGCGAAGGCGTGCACACTGGACTGGTGGCATAAAACGAAGTGCAAATCGCTCCGCGCTTGGCAATCGAATCAATCGCAGGCGTCTGGACCACCGCATCGTCACCCCACACAAACGCTTGTTCCGGTGGCAGCGTTTCTCGATAAGCACCGAGCGTTCGAAAGTTGTGCTCATCGGTCTGGATGATCAGCACGTTGGGAGGCGTTTTCGCGATGGACACGTTGCAAAACAATGCAATGCAAACGAGCACCGCAATAAAGATGGAGCCGCGTGAAGTTCGCATGATGATTGCACCGTGGAGGCGAGAAGAGGAGCAAGAATTCGAAAGGGTGATTGTAGTTGATTTTGTGAGCCGTGACGCGTAAGCGGCCGGGTCCCACGCATTACCCGGTGCCTTACGGCCCACGGCTCACCACCGAAATTTGTCTACGGGGAGAGCTGATGACAGGCTGGAAGCCTATCCCACATTCTAGGCGGTGAATAACTCTTCGATTAGGCCGGTGGAATCGCCGAATGATGCGGCGTTGATTCCGGTGCCCCGCAGCGTACTGAGCCAGAGGTTACAGAGCGGTGTCTTCGGATCGCTCATGACGAGGTGACGGCCTTGTTTGAAGCCTGCACCACCGCCCGCGACCAATGTCGGGCAATTCTTCAGCGTGTGTACCGAACTAAGATTGGTCCCCATCGTTAACGCGACATGGTCAAACAGACTTGAACCATCCGGCTCCTTCGACGCCTTGAGTTTGTCAATGAACTCGGCAAGCAGTTTGGCGTGCGTCTTGTCGCGTGTTTCCGAAACCGTTCGTCGTTCGCCCTCGGAATAATGGCTCATGCTATGCGCACTCATTGTCGCTCCGAGGCTGGCGATCATCGAATCGACGGGCATGCGATAGGTAAATACCCGCGTGGCATCGACTTGCATCGCGGCAACCATAATGTCGTACATCATGCGAATCTCCTCGACGCCTTCGAGTGATTCGTTGGGTTCCTGTACTTTGTCCTTGGGCGATTTCTTCTCGACGCCCAACCAAGCTTCTTCTTTAGCCAGTCGCACTTCGATCTCACGAACCGACTGCAGGTACTCGTCCAATTTCTGTGAGTCGGTTCGGTTAATTTTGCGGCCGACCGACTTGGCATCCGCCAGCACGGTGTCTAGCACGCTGCGCTGCTCATTGAGCCGTTGTTGCCGCTCGGCTAGCGGCGTCGTGTCGTTAGAGAACAGGCGATGAAACGCAGCGACCGGTGTATCGAGTCCGGCGACAGGCTTTCCCGAGCGGTTCCAGGCCAACGAGGAACCGGGACCATGGCCATCGTTCGCGGCGCCTTTGGCGGCGAGTTGAATCGAGGTAAAGCGAGTCTTTTCGCCAAGCACTTCGGCGGCAACTTGGTCGACCGAAATTGTATTGTGAAAACTTTGCCCTGGAATCGCGTAACGGTTTGCACCGGTCAGCCAAAACGTACTGCCGGAGTGACCGTCGGCGGAATACTGATGCATCAAGTTCTGGATAATCGTGATGTCTTTTTGATGCCGGGCGAGCGGTTTTAGAATCGTCGGCAGTTCGTATTTTTCACCGACGGTGTTGACATCGGGATACCAACGATCGGCGGTCACGCCGAAGCCCATCCCAAGAAAAATCATCCGCTTCGGGGGCGAGGTTGCTGAGGGCGTTGCCGCCGCGGAATAACGGCGGAAGCCGAACGATTCAAGAAACGGCAATGTGATCAGCGCACTCGCACTACGTAGCACACCGCGCCGCGAAAGCCGAGACGGAGTGACAGAGGGCTGGGGAGTGGGAGAGAGAGTTTCGGAGTTCTTCTTATTGTTGGTTCGCGATTTCATTGTTCGTTTTCCGTGTTTGGCGGTTCGTGTGATTCGATGGTTTTGGTACTTCGTTTTTCATCTGGTCTAAGACGCCAACTGTCTGGCTTCCTGATCATGTTCACTAACATTCCGATGATCTTGTCGCATTCACAATAAAGTTCACGTGCGACGTCAGCGTCGAGGTATTTGCACTCCACCGCGAATTGCAACCATGTCGGCGTTTCCGCCGCTTCCGCTTCGGAGTCAGACAATTTTGCAACAAACGCCGCCGGGTACCGACGCTTCCGCCAAGCTTCCGCAATGTTGGCGGAGACAGATCGCGAAGAGCGTCGACACTGGTCCGTCAGCGAATACTGCTCTTCCAACGGGAATTTTCTACTTAGTTCAAAAAGATGCATCGCTGTCGCAAAACTGTGTTTGTAGAAATCGAGGTCCGTATGTTTGCGAATCGTTTTCTTTCGTTCGTCCATCGCCAAATCTCCTCTGTCCCTCTGTCTCTCTGTCCCTCTGTCACATCGCCTCACGGCGTCACTTGGTTTTGAATTGTTTGGATTGGACCAACGCGTGGACAAAAACACTTAACTCGTAGTCTTTGCCCTTTGCATACTCAAGGATTTGGTCCGCGAGGTCTTGGTCGGTGAACCCGTAGGGGCGTCCGAGACCGTATTCGATCAACGCTTCGGTTAATCCCATGGCAAAGTCGTCCTCGTGTTGGGCGACTGCGTCGCGTAATTCTTGATAATTCGCGAACTGCTCACCGCTGGGTAAACGTCCGCTGCCGTCGATCTCGAACTCGACGGACCGTTTGTTCCGACGTTCTCCGACGATCACAGTTTCCACATCTCGCCACATCCCGGAAGCGTCGAAATTTTCCAGGGCGAAACCGATCGGATCGATCTTCTGGTGACACTGGGCACATTGAGGCTCTTCTTGATGTGCTTTGGTCAATTCGCGAGCCGACAATACTTCGCCGGCGAGCCGACTGAGCTGCGGCACGTTCGGTGGTGCGGGTGGCGGCGGATCGTTTAGCAGGTGACGAAGCACCCAAGCGCCTCGTTCGACGGGCGATGAACGCAGTCCGTCGGATCCCATGGCGGCAACCGCCGCCGTCCCGAGCAACCCACCGCGAAGCGAATCCGGGGGCAGTTTGACTTTGCGGAATTCGTGGCCATCCCCCCCAGGCAAACCGTAATAATCAGCCATTACATCATTGACGACGGCAAAATCGGTTTTCAACAGCGTCCCGAGTGGCAATTTTTCCTCGAGCATGTGGTGCACGGTCGCAAAGATCTCTTCTCGAGCATTGGCACGCACAGCATTGTCGAACGTAGGAAACTGGACACCGTCAAATTGGAACATATCCAATCGTTCCATCTGCAACCATTGATGCACAAAGCCGCGAACAAAACGATCTGCACGCGGATCGGCCAGCAGTCGTGAAGTCTGAGCAAACAGAACGCGAGGCTGCGAGAGCTGACCGCTGCGGGCCAGTGACATCAGTTCCTGATCGGGCGACTCGCTCCACAAAAAATATGACAGCCGAACGGCAAGTTCAGCGGCGGTCAAATCGGGCGATCCCTCGTTGCCGGTCGATTCGACCAGATACAGGAAGCTGGGAGAGGACAGAATGATTGAAAGCGGGCCGATCAATGCATCGGTTTGCGTCAACCCTTTGGCACGATTGGCTTCGTATTGTTGAACCAGACGATGCAAATAGTCATCACTCGGTGATTCGCCCCGGAACGCACGCACGGCAAAGTCGTGAAGCACTTCTTTGGCGTAACGCTCGTCGCTCCAGTCGTTCGGTTTTGTCGGCAAAATTCGGTTTCGGGCTGCAATCGATGCCGAGCCGTCGTGGTCCGGCTCGGGCCCCACCAATTCAGCCCAATCGATCCATACTCCGGGCGGCGTTCCGATTCCATTGTTTTGTTGATCGATGGTCCATAGATTCTTGTCTCCACGATCTTGGTGGCTGCGTTGGTGAATCCAAATCTGCAGTTTCTCGCCAGGCCGATGTTCGATTGGAAACGTAATGATTTCAGGGTCGTCGAGCGTCCCGGTGACTTTTCGCCATCCCAGATGTTTGCGGCCGCTGCCGAAACCGGACGAAAACTCGACATATTGAAAGCGTGGATCGGCATCCGGGTACGCCGCGGCGCGAAGGCGGATCGTATAGGTGCCTGCATTTTCGGGCCCCAATGCAGGAAACTTGATTTTCGTGTAGCCGCCATCTTTGATCGTCAGGATCAACGTCGCGCCGTTTTTCGTTTCGGGACGCGCCAGATACTGTTCGAGCTGCGGAGCCCATTTCTTGCTGTTTTCGAGACTTTTCTTTGCAGCGTATTCGTCAAGAAAACCAAATTCAGACGCAGGTTTCTCTGATTGTGACTTCCACGCGGTTGCGCGTTTGATGTTGTCCTGCAGCGCCGCGAGCGCGTTGGCGTAATGCGGGGTGTATTCCTCTTCGGGCTCGATGCGAACCGTTCTCATTTTGGCTGTGTGCGGGGTTGACAAAGCCATCTGCAGCGTCGCCTTGGCAGTGGCGAGATAGTTTTCCAGTTGGTCACTCGAGAAAAATAGTGACGCTCCAACGGTGTCAAATCCCGCGGTCGCTTGATCGTCCGGCAGACTCGATACATCCGGACGTACCCCGAGCAAAGCTTCGATTGTGTTTTGGTACTCGCGACGATTCAGTCGCCGCATCGTGATCTCGCCGCCGGTGTCGCTAAGCAGTTTGCGTGCAACCACCATTCGCGTTGACAAGTCTTCGAGAAAATCGATCTTGGCTTTGTCCGAAATCGGCTCACTATCCTCAGGCGGCATTTCGCCTGAGTTGATTGCGTTGAGGATTTTTTGCCAGCGTTCGGCGGTTTCGATATTGCGAGCGATATCGAACGAAATGTCTTCGAGATTGACACCCCCTTCTTCGGCTGCCGCGTCGTGGCAATCGTAACAATATTGCTTAAAGACGGCAGCATGTTTGGCGGGCATGGCGGCGGGCGGTGCGGCCGGTTCGTCGGCCAAGCTTACCGGTCCGTATGTGCAAGCGAACAAGAACGCAAACAGGGTACACGCGATGGTGCCCGTCGTTAGGTTTCGCTTCGCGCCAGGTTGCAAACTCTCCGGAATTTCGCGTTGGTCATTAGCCGCGAACCGGATGGCTTGCGCCGTACCGCTAAGAGAGCGTAAACAATCGATACGAATAAAATCTAAAGACGACATAAAATTTTAATTCTTCTGCTGAGGTGAAAACTCGAGGATCGGTCCCGAAGCTTCGGGATGCGAATCACTCGCGAAGGCGTGCACCAAGCCAGGTCCCTCGCCATCAATTTGTCCGGTCAGTCGATCGATAACCAGCGTTACGGGGGAATCCGAATGTGTCTTCAGGAATTCCAAGAGTGTTTCATTTTCGATACCGAAGCTGCCGCGTTGCACACTTCGCGGTATCTCGAACGTCCCCAGCAGCACGCCGTCTTCGGGACCCGGTGCGTCCTCCCAAAGACTTTCGATTCCCCAATCACTTTTCGCTTTGTTGGTGAGCCCGTACACGGCGAATCGGTTGACCTTTGGCAATCGAGTCGCAAAGCCAAGCCCGCTGGGAACGAGATTCAATCTCAACCGAGCCGATTTCATCGTGGCAAAATCAACGTGGCTGACGTCAAAACCGCACAACGCGCGTTGATCCCAGGGCCCTGCAGCGCCTCGTTTTACCATCAGCAAATCGGGATGGTGACGTTTTTTGCGTTTGTTGTTGCGAATCACCGACGTCGCGCGACCTTCGGTTCCAACACGCAGCACTCGAGGCATCGCTTCGAGCGTTTGCTCGGGCAGCTGGCCGTCGAAGCTCGTCAGTTTTTGATCCGAGATCGAAGCGGACTGGCGATCGGTCAGCCGCACGTTTTCGCCGGTCGAAACAAGATGCACCGAGATCTCGCCTTTGATCACTTCAAAGTCCGATGGTTTTCCTTCGCCAGCGACTTTGACGGCGAATTCGGTTCCATGATCGACGACGTATCCACCGGGCGTTTCCAAGACAAAGCCGATCGCAGGCTTGGGCACACTGACCACCGCTGCACCGTCGAGCAGTCGGCCTCGCATCGGCGAGATCAAAACCAAATTCGCCGGCGCCTCGATCATCACCTCGGCACCGGAACGAAACTGGACCGTCGCGATTCCAGCGACCAACTTCATTAATCCGGGCGTCAAATCGGATCCCGGAGTGGTAGGCAGCGAACTTTCCCAGGCCGCATTTTCCGCCGACAGCAGCGTGGCGACCGTAGCGGAGTCGCCGGACTGCGGCGCAAGCCAAGCGGGTGCAACAAAGAAAATCGCAAGTATCGATGCCGCGATGGCCAAAAGGATCAGGGGCAAGACATTCTTTCCTGCTGGCACCTTTCCCGCGATCTCGGTTGCGGTTGTCACTGCCGACCCCCGTGCCGGATCAACCGCGTCGTCGATGGCCTGTTCAAACGCGACTTCGCGAAGCCCCGTATCCATCGCGGCAGCAACCACAAATTCGCGGCGCAAATCGAGATCCGCTTCCAACAAACGATCCAGTTCGGCGGCCTCGGTTTCGCTGACCTCGCCGATCAGGTAACGATGAATTAATGATTTGGGATCCATATCAGGACACCTCCGGCAAAAGTTGTCCGCGGATACACGACGCCAACTTTTGACGCAGCCTTCCTAGTAATTTGTAAAGTGCGTTAACTGACTTGCTGCCTTGTTCGGCGATCTGTTTCACACGTCCATCCCCCGCGTAGGGAGCCAACAACAATTCGCGATGAGGCGGTGAGAATTGAGTCAAGCATTGGGTCAACGCGTTCCGGATCGCAACATACTGTTCCGCATCCATCGCCTCGGCCTCGTCCGCAATCAATTCGAGAACCTGTTGGCTGAGCACGTGGCGATCCCGACGCAACTTGTCCACCGCCGAAAGACACTTAAACCGCACGATGACCTTGGCCCAGGGAAGGAACCCCGCCTCGTCATGCAGTTGCCCCAATTTTTCCCACATCGTCACGCTGGCCTCTTGCAGGGTATCATCAACGAGGTGCCAATCGGGCAAAATCGATCGAGCAAACGCGCGTAAGGCCGGTTCATGCTTGATAAACAGCCGCATAAACTCGCCTTCGGGCAGTTTTGCGTGGTTTGAGGGATCGTGCGAGTTTGCGTCTTCCATAATTCCCTATTCGTCTCCGGGAGCCGACCTGCCGCTTATCTGACAAGAAAAACCGAAAGATAGGGGCTTCGTCGCGATCCAAATTGATTTTACCGCGGTTCTAAAAGCATATAAATTGATTAATCGCTCGCCCCGCCATTCTGCTGTCCCTCCCTCTGAATCCAGCCCAAGTGAGTCCGTTATGAGCAACCTCGATCGCCGCCAGCTTCTGCGTGCAGCGGGCGTTTCCGTTTGTCTTCCGTTCTTCTCGTCACGGCGAGTCGCGGGTGACGAAGCATCCGGGCCAGCGTCGGGACGAAAACAACGGATGGTTTGCATCGGCAACATGCTCGGCTTCCACCCCGAAGCATACTGGCCCGCCGCCGCCAACGCCAAATCCCACGAGGGACTGACCATCCAGCGTGACTTTGCGCTCGGTCGGTCCACGGCACCGCTGAGCGCCATTTCAGATCGGATGACGATGATTGCCGGCTTGGACCACGATACCGCCGGTGGTCACTTTTCGATCCATTCGTTTTTGTCGGGTGTCCGTCAAATTGATGCCAAGACGATGCCGGACGCCAACGTCACGATCGATCAATATGCTGCCGAAACGATCGCCGGCCAAACGCGATTTCCCTCGTTGACTGTCGGCAGCGAAAGTGGCATCCATGGCGGATGCCAATTGTCATGGACTCGCACCGGCACTCGAGTTCCCCCGATCACGGGTCCCGAGCAGTTGTTTCAAATTCTGTTTGTGGGCAACAGCGAAAAAGACAAAGTCGCCGCCGCGGATCGGTTTAAACTGCAAGGTTCAATTTTGGATCTCGTTCGTGGCGATGCCAATCGCTTCGGACGGACACTGAATCAACAAGACCGCGACAAGTTGGACGAGTATCTAACGTCGGTCCGTGAAGTCGAGAAACGTATTGGGCTGCGTCGCAATTGGATCGATGTCCCCAAGCCAGAGGCTCCGTTTGATCGCCCCAAGAACCGCAACATGGTCGAAGACCTACCGCTGTTGTACGATTTGATCGCATTGGCGCTGCAAACCGATTCGACGCGAATTGCGACGCTGGAAATCGGCGGCGATTTCAACCCACGCGATCTTGGTGTGGACGGCGACTATCACGCGTTGTCGCATCACGGACACCTGGCCGACCGGATCGAGGCGTTAATTACATTAGAAACGTATCAAATTGAACAGTTCGTCCGCTTTGTCGAAAAGTTGTCGGCGACGAAAGAGGGCGAGCATAGCCTGTTGGAGCAAACCTCGGTTCTTTTTGGCAGCGGGATGGGGAACGCCAATTCGCACAACAACGTGAACTTGCCCGTGATCCTGGCGGGAGGCGGTTTCGAGCATGGCCGGTTGCTGGCGTTCGACCGAGACTCGGCTCATCGTCCCCCGCTGACCAATCTGTTCGTTTCGATGCTGCAAAAGTTTGGCGTCGAAACCGACCGCTTTGCCACCAGCACGGGAACGCTGCGAGGTTTAGCATGATGCGAGGGTTTTGTTTTATCTCGAGTCGAAGCATCGGCAAAAAACTTACTGTCGTAGTGGACGAGGCAACGAGTCCTGCGGCACGGGACTCGTTGCCTCGTCCACTACCGACTGCGCCATTTAGCATTGTCGGAACAATAAGTAACGGGTTTTCCCGTAGCGGAAGTCGTCAAGACTTTCGTTTTCCAGGCTGGTCGAAACTCTTGACGAGTTCCACTACGTCAGTAATTACTTCGATAATGCTTAAAGTTTGGTCGATGCTGATTTCGTCAGCATTATTGTTTGCGATGGCGTGCGGCGGGTGGCCTGCGAACGCCAAGGCAGCTGATCCCGCATTCGGTTTCCTAGCAAACTATTGCATCGAATGCCATACGGTCGATGATCCGGGCGGGCAGCGCGAGTTTGAAACGCTCGACTTTGCCAACACGAATCTCGATACACAAATCAAGATCCAGGAAATCGTTGATCAATTGACGCTGGGCAGCATGCCGCCGGTGGATGCGGACCAGCCGAGCGATTCCGAACGCGTGGCGGCGATCGAACAATTGACTCGCGTGCTCGAATCGATGCGTGAAAAATCCTCAAGCACCGGTGGGCAAAGCGTGCTGCGACGATTGTCGCGTCGCGAGTATCGCAACACCGTCGGCGACCTGCTGGCGATCGACATGACGATGTTTGATCCGACGACCGAGTTTCCCACGGACAATTTGTCACAACATTTCGACAACATCGGCGACACGCTAGTGACCTCGGGACATCTGCTCGAAAAATATCTCATGGCAGCAGATCGCTGTGTCGAAAAAGCTCTCGCGGTGAACCAACGGCCACAAACGAAAGAGTGGGTTTATAAAGACAATTTTGTCCAGCAACCCGAACTCAACCGCGCCCACAAATTAGCGTTCAACTATAAACACTTGGTGCTCTACGATCATCCGCTGAACGACAAGCCCGAGGGCGCGTATGGACACTTGCACCAATTCGCCGATGGCGTTCCGGTCGACGGTGTGTACGAAATCAAGGTGCTCTCGCAAGCATTGCATCGTGACACCCCTTACAACAAACGAACCATCTTCATCGATTTGGACGAACCGTTTCGCATGGGCATTCGGCCTGGTGACACGTCACTTGGCGACATGGTCCACACCCAGCCGATTCAGCCCAAGTTAGCCGAGACGGTCATCGCCGACAATGAATTAAAGTGGTACACGTTCAATATTCCGCTGGACCGTGGCTTCGCTCCGCGTTTTACTTTCGAGAACGGACAACATGACGTACGCGGATCTTATTCGCGAGTGTTCCGAAATCACGTCAATACACTGCCCGCGATTGTTCGCGGCGGCCGAGGAATCGTCGAGTTCCGAAACGCGGTCATCAAACATGGCCAATTGCCTCAAATCCGGATCGATGAAGTTCGAATTCGCGGACCTGTTAATGTCGATTGGCCAACACGAAGCCAACAAAGATTGCTTGGAGGCACGAGCTTTGACCCCAAACAGGCATCCGAGCTAATTCAGAAATTTGCATCGCGAGCGTATCGGCGACCGCCAACGACGGAGGAGGTCGCTGGGCTGGTGGGGATTTACGAGAGTCGCGTCGCCGGTGGGCATACTCCGTTTCAGGCCTACAAGGACACGCTGAAGGCGGCCATGTGTTCGCCAGCGTTTCTGTACCTTAGTCCGCCACCGTTGGCAGAGGCAACCGCGTTATCCCAACATGGTTTGGCGGAGCGTTTGTCGTACTTCCTGACTTCGTCGATGCCCGATGATCGTTTGCGAAGCTTGGCGGACAAGGGGAAACTGGATGACCGGCAAACACTTCATGCGGAGACCATGCGTCTGCTCGGCAGCAAGTCGTCGGATGCGTTTGTCGCCGATTTCCTTGACAGCTGGTTGAATCTGCGAGCCCTGGGCAGTATGCCGCCGGATCCCAAAGCGTCACGCGAATATTACGCGGCCGGTTTGGAACCGGAAATGAAACAGGAAACACGATTATTCTTGCGAGATTTGATCGACCGCAATGCATCGGCATTGTTGTTCTTGAGCGCCGACTACTCGTTCGTCAATCGTGACTTAGCCAAATTGTATGGCATTGAGGACCAAGTGCCCGTTGATGCTGCGGCCAATTTCCACCGTGTCGTTTTCCGCGACCCTCGGCGTGGTGGACTGTTAGGTCAAGCCAGCGTTTTGACGGTGTCGGCCAACGGGATCGAGACCTCGCCCGTGGTTCGCGGCGTGTGGTTGTTAGAGAATGTGGTTGGTACGCCGACGCCGCCGCCACCGGATGATGTGCCTACATTGGATCCCGATGTCCGCGGTGCCAAATCGATCCGTGACCAGTTGGTCCGGCACAGCGAATCGGCGGCATGCAACTTGTGCCATCGCAAAATCGATCCGCTCGGTTTCGCATTGGAAGGCTTTGACCCGATCGGCCGCGTGCGCCAGCACTACGATGCTCGCGGTAAACAAAAGATCGACACGTCGGGCGTCTTGCCAGGCGGCGATACGTTTTCGGGGCCTGCGGAATTGCGACAGCGGTTGCTCGAGCGAAAAGAGTTTTTCGTACGCACCGTGACCAATCGGTTAATCAGCCACGCACTCGGCCGACGCATCGAGTCGAGTGATCGTGCTGCGGTGGATGGCATCATCGGCCAAGTCCAGGAGGACGATTATCCGATGGCCGATCTGATCGCGGCGATTGTCACCAGCGATCTGTTTCAACGCCGTTAGAAACGGCTAGCAGTTCTCTGTCGTAGTGGACGAGGCAACGAGTCCTGTCGTGCCACTAAGTCGCTGGGACTCGTAGCCTCGTCCACTACATCAAAAGTTCATGTCATTCGGGTAACATCTTGAAATGACGAAGTTATTTCCGAACGGTTCCTTAATCTTCGTCGGTTGTCCGCGAGCGGGCGTGAGGATTGCGCGGTCGGATTTACAGGAAAATGAGATGACAGGAAAATGAAGACGCTATCGTGGCGATCAGAGAATTTTTCTGTCGCACCAATTTTTCTGTCGTTGTCTTATCGAACGTTGGCTGCAGGAAGAGATGGTGAGCGGCAGGAAGACTGCCGGGGCTCGTCGCGAGCGGGCGGTTTGAATCGACCGTTTTACTCGCTGCTACCGGACGGCTCGCGCCGTACCGCTACCTAAGGTACAGTTCGTAAATAGCTTCGTGATTCCCGTTTTGTTACAAATCACGCGGGAAGTGTTTTCTCTGTAGTGGACGAGGCAACGAGTCCTGCAGCGCCGGGGACTCGTTGCCTCGTCCACTACGGATTGTGCTGCACGGGGATGTCGAGTTACGCGGCCAGCTTGGGGGCGGTTCGCTTGGGCGGCTTGCCATCACTTGGCAATTCGGATGCGACTTTTGCTTGCCCAATCGTGAACGGAAACTCGCCTAGTTCGAAGTCAATTGGAACTTGCGTGTTCGCTGGTTCAATCCGATTCCACTTCCAATCCAATCGACGCCAAAACGATAGCCCCTTGGCCCACCGCTGAATCGCCGCTTTCATGCGTACCGCTGGCAAACAATCTCGATCCTGCAAGTCTTGCAGAATATCGAGTGCGCCACTGGGCGAACCGTGCAGCAGGATCGCGGTAGCAAAATTCACTCTTAGTCCGTCGCTGGCATCCATTCGAATCACCGTGGTGCCTGGATTCAGCGCGAGCCTGCGAAACAGATTGACGGCGAGTGCGTTTTGATTGCTCCGCATCAAGCAAACGCCGAGCGTTTCCATGATCAACGGCGATCGAGGCAGCCTTTTGAAGCCGCTCACTTGCTTCGGCGTATCTTCCAAGTTCGATCAATCGCAAAATCGGGGCTGGTAGAAGATCGCTAGGCAAGTTTTTTTGCGTCGTCAAGTGCCGCTGGGAAACGGCGTTAACAACGGTTTGCATTGAAGAACGATGAACATTTTTTGACATTGTAGCACCTTGTGTTGGTCCCCCAAGGCAATGGATGCCTGGGAACGATAGAAATGAAAGCAGATAAACAGAAGGAACAAACGCAGCGGGTTTGTCCTAAATCTGCAATCGAATTCCAAGTACCACCGGTGTCGGTGAAGCCACGAATCGCCGTTCCGCGACGACTTCGTCCGAGCAGAAACCAGGTTCGTGCCAAACGTCCATCGCCGACAACGACGCGATCGTTTTTCCAGGCTTGATATCACCCCGATCTATCGCCTGTGATTTGACGTCACGCACGCTCGCCAGCGGCGACATCACTCTGTCCGGCGACGACACCGCGGCTTCATGCTTCGACGTGTCTCCGTGGCTGCCGGCATTGATGGCAGGAGTGCCACAACTGAGGCAGAAGAAAACGAAACCGCACAAGAGCGAAAGCTCTCGGGAAAAGAAGCCAACACGGGGTCGGCGCGATTTCATTTGTTTAGACGTCCACGATTGTCGAGGGGGAGATATTTCGAAGTATTGCCGCGGAAGGAAAATTGTCAAGTGATGTCCATTCGGGAATGTCTTTTGGTAACGACGTGTTCTGGGATCCGTGTTCCCACGCTACTGTCACGCGATGATCCAGTCGGACTTTCTCCGAAACATCCCTTGTCGATAAATAGGCGGATGCGATAATTGCGGCTTGTGATGTGCAAGGCTTCCTGGAGTTGTCTTACGTTCATGTCGTTCCACCGCCGCTACGCGTCTGCTGCTATCGCGGCCACACTTCTCTTTTGTACCCTTGTAAGCTCGGCGGCCTTTCTTCTTCAGTGCCACGTTGACGTGAATCACCATCGCGACGTGGCGTCTGCTAGTTGCGTCTTTGGTGCGGTTCCTGACTTGGCCCCTGTGGCGTCATTGTCCCAGGCAGTGCAAGCCGAACCAGAATCGGCCAACACAATATTGGACATGTCTTGGTGTGCCGATGGCCGTGCGTTCACAAGTCGACTTCGAAACGAAACTCGCCACGTCGTTGCTGACCGAAATCTTTTGAGGAAGTCGAATATTCTTTTAAGTCTCGGCACGTTCCTGCGACTTTGAAGATACGGCAGGTCGCACCTGTGCACCGCCGGACATCAATCGATTCGGCGAACTTTGTCAGGCAAACCGACCAACGTCTCCGTAATGGCACCTCCGACAATCCGTTTGCGATGGTGTCAATCGATGACGATGTAAATCCGCTTCGTCACAAGCCAATTGCATTCTTGGAAACCTCTTTCAAATGACGTACCTGATTCTCGCCATTTTCATCCTCGGATACTTGGCGATCGCGTTAGAACACACGATGAAAATCAACAAGGCGGCGTCGGCGCTGTTGATCGGCGTCGTCTGCTGGGCCATCTACGTCGTCAATCTAGATCAGTTGCTGCCCAGCGGAGCGATTCCAAGTTGGTTTCTTACCGAAGCCGCTGTGCAGAAGGTCGAGAACATCCACCAGACGTTTGCGATCGAATCCCAGCACTTGCATTTGACTGGCGAGATTGCCAGCATCCTATTTTTTTTGATGGGGGCGATGACCATTGTTGAATTGGTCGACGCTCACGTGTTTAAAGCGACCACACACCTGCCACCCTACATGGGCATGATGCTCAGTCTTGCGGTGCTCTGGATCGTATCAGAGCTTGTCAGTCACACGATGGATGAAACGACACGATCGAGCACCGGAGTGTTGGCAGCGCTCCGCCGCGTGGACATGTCCAGTATCCTGTTTTTCCTGGGCATCTTGTTGGCCGTTGGATCACTTGGTGCGATGGGGATTCTGGAAAGTGCCGCTCGTTGGCTGGATGAGACGCTCCCCAACCGAGAAGTCGTCGCGGTCGCGATCGGATTGGTGTCGGCGGTTGTCGACAATGTTCCGCTGGTCGCCGCCGGCATCGAAATGTACTCGATGCCGATCAACGACGATTTCTGGATGCTGCTAGCCTACTGCGCCGGCACTGGCGGAAGTTGTTTGATCATCGGGTCGGCCGCAGGCGTCGCGGCGATGGGGCTCGAGCACATTGACTTTGTTTGGTATCTGAAGAAGGTGGCCCCTTTGGCCGTCGCAGGTTACATCGCTGGAGTGTTCGTCATCCTGCTGCAACGTCTGATTTTGCATTAGCAAATGCGTTTGGCAGAAGTTTTTGTTGAGATTTCTTTTTTGAAGGATCCGTCAAATGAGCGATATGGTGATGGCGTGGTTAAAGATCGGTGGAGGTTTGCTGTTGTTGGTCGGCGGCGGTGAATCGCTGGTCCGAGGTGCTTCGCGACTAGCCCGCTACATGCAAATTTCGCCGCTCGTCATTGGGTTGACTGTGGTTGCCTTTGGCACCAGCGCCCCCGAGCTTGCCGTGTCGGTCCAAGCCGCCTTGGCTGGGAATGCGGATATTGCGCTCGGGAACGTTGTCGGCAGCAACATTTTCAATGTGCTCTTCATTCTGGGCGTCTCGGCACTGATCGTACCGCTGGTCGTTTCCAGTCAACTGATCCGCTGGGACGTGCCGGTGATGATCGCCGCATCGCTGTTGCTGATCGTGTTTGGATGGGACGGGGCGATTGTCCGTTGGGAAGGCATCGTACTGTTCGCTGGAATTATCGCTTACACCTACTGGTGTATTCGCCAAAGCCGCCAAGAGAGTCGTGCGGTTGTCGAAGAATTTCAACAGCAATGGCCAACCGAAAATGAAGCTGGAATCAAGTCAGCCAGTACTTTATGGGTCAATTTTGGATGGATCGGCGGCGGTTTGATATTGCTTGGGCTTGGTTCCACCTTCTTGATCAGTGGTGCGGTCAAAGTTGCCGCCAGTTTAGGCGTGAGTGAACTTGTCATTGGGCTGACCATTGTCGCGGCGGGAACGTCCTTGCCCGAGGTAGTGACATCGATCACCGCCGCGATTCGCGGTGAACGCGATATCGCGGTTGGAAATGTGGTGGGAAGTAACATTTTCAACATTCTGTGCGTTCTGGGTTTGTCCAGCGTCATCGGACCGACGGGGATAACCGTTAGCGACTCGGCTCTTGCGTTAGACATTCCGGTCATGATTGCCGTTGCGTGTGCCTGTCTCCCGATTTTCTTCACCGGGCGAGTGATTTCTCGCTGGGAAGGCGGCGTCTTCCTTTTTCTATACATCGCCTATACCACGTATTTAATCTACAACGCGACAACGGTGGCGGTGTAATAGAAAGGGAATGGGATTTTTACTCTCAGATCTAATTGCAAGGTTTGCCTTATACGTCTTCGGGCAGCGGCTGATCCTTTGTTTCGGGCAGGAAGGCAACCGCGACGATCCCCAACAGAAAGATCACGCTCATATAGCTGGCCGCGTCTCGCAGGGCATCGATCCGCTGATCGGCCACCGCATCCTTGGGCACCAAAAACCATTGTAGATATCCCAGCGTGACGGGACCGCTAGCGGCCAAAAAGCGTCCCACGTTGTAGCAGAAACTGGTTCCCGTGCTGCGTAGCCGGGTGGGAAACAGTTCAGGCAAATAGATCGCAAAAAGCGCAAACAGACCCAATTGGCAAAACCCCATCAGTCCGCTTTTCCAAATGTCGTTGACGCCGCTGAAGGTTTGAAAGTAGGCGATCGTCGTTAGCATTGCAGCTATGTATCCGATTACGAAGGCAGGCCTGCGTCCAATCTTTTGCGTCAACCAAGTAAAGAACAACATCCCAGAGAAGGATCCGAGGTTCTGTACAATCATATTGACCGAGATCCAATAGCTTCGGGCTCCTGCAATTTCGCTTTCGGACGTTCCTGCTTGGCGAAGCGAATTCCCGATGACATCGCCTACCAATTCGGGACTAAAGAAACCAATGCCCCATAGGCCGATCACACCGGCGACACACAACATCATTCCAAATATTGAGTGCTTTCGCCAACGCGGATCGCTTAACATCGAAGCATAAGATCCGAATCGCACCCCGGTTGCCTTGCCCGCCTGTCGCGCGGCAACCCATTTCTCTGGTTCTTTCAATCGCATTTGAATAAACACGCACAGTAGCGCGGGAATCGAACCGACCAGAAAAATGACTTTCCAGCTGTTTTCGGGCGAGATATTTCCAGCGACGACCATTTTGCCAATCACGATGCCGATGATTGCAGCAGTCACGTTGCCAACGGCCGACAGGGCTTGCAGCGTGCCAAGTGCTGCCGTCCGTGCCGAGGGGGGAACGGTATCGGCAACCAAGGCGACGGCCAAACCGAACACCCCTCCGACGCCCAAGCCGGTGAGGAAGCGGAACATTGCAAAATCGATCCAACCGGCCGATAACGCCGACAATCCGGTGCAGACCGAATACATCAACACGCTAATTGTCAACGTCCGAGCTCGGCCTATCCGATCGCCGAGTGATCCAAAGATCAAACCGCCCGTCGCCCATCCAATCACGAATATCGATGTCGCGTAACCACCGTAAAGTTTTATGTCTGTCTGCCCAGTGCCCGGCGGCATCAGTGACGTGATCGCATCGTTGCGAGCAATCAAGAATAGTTGTTGATCCAAACAATCGAACAACCAAGCCAGCGACGCGACGACGAAGACAAACCATTGATAGCGATCAAGTTGTCTCCACCAAGGCATCGTCGACAAAGTGGGATTGGACATGGTTTTCCTTGTGATTCAATACTTTGGGGATGAGGAAGTTTGGGAATGAGGAATGATTCGAGTGCTTGAGTTCGCGTTACTTAGCAAAAGCTGCGGCGGATGCTGTGTATTTACGTTGCCACCGTGGTGACGTTGGACTTCCTAGCGGAGTCGGGATGTTGCATAATCTTATCCGCATTTTTTTGAGACGGCTTGAAGACTTGCCCAACGGGTCCCGCCAATAGAGCCGGTAACAACAAGAGCTCGGCAATCGCTCCGGCAAAAAGAATCACAAGCATCAGATAACCGAACTGCTTTGTCGGCGAAAAGGTACTGACCATAAATACCGACAAACCTAGACCGTTAATCAGCGTGGCCTGCAATGTGGGGGTCGCGCAGTGATGATAGGCACTGCGAATGGCGTTCAGACGATCGCCATCTCGATTTAAACTGACTCGGAACCACGTCAAGTAATGGATCGTGTCATCCACTGCCACCCCGAGCGCGATACTCGCCGCCATCATCGATCCGATTTCCACAGGCTGCCCGAGCCAGCTGATCCCGCCAAACACGACCAGCACCGGAAGCACGTTGGGAAGCATCGCGACCATGCCCGCGAAGAAGCCTCGCGAAACGAGCATCAATAGCGGAGTGATTGTGAGAAACGACCAAACGGTACTACTGATCAAACTGCGAAGCAGCGCCGTTTGTGCTTTATATACAATCGGCACAACGCCAGTGTACACGGTTGTAATCGCAGATTGATCGGAACGGGCCGAGACATGGTTCACTTGGTGAATCGATCCGTCCGTCTTTGCATACTTGGCTGCGGCTTGAGTGATTGCCGGATCAACCAAAGCTTTGAGCGATTCCGTAAACTGACCGTAGTCAACGTCTTTAAACGCCGCCACGCGAAGACTGATTCGCCAAAGCTCGCGGTTCGAATCTTTGTCGAAAGCCATATAGCCGCTGTTGGAAAGGGAATCGTAGGCCTGCTCCAACTTTCGGTTCATTAATTTTCGTTGAACAAACGACCCCATACTTCGGTTTTGACGCGGGAGCGGTGGAACAAACGTCAGCGCCGACATCGTGGGGCCGATCACGTTGTTGCCGTGAGCCCCAAACTTTTGCTCAATCGTTCGCTGTGTGGCAGCAACGATGTTCATGCGTTCAAGCAGCGTCCATACCGCTTTGCCATCTTGTCCACTTGATGTCGATTCGCCCGTTTTGGCAATCGATTCCGAATCAAATCCCAGCACAATCTCAACAGGAACCAAAGGGCCAAGGTTTGCTTCGATCCAGCGATAGTCCTTCAGAATCCTGGCTTCCTTACCGAACAGTTTCATCAAGTCAATCGAGGTGCGGTAGTAGCGAAGCCCGCTGACAAGCCCCACGATCAACACGAGGAATGTGATCGCGACCAACGCGTGGTGTCGTAGGATCACATCGCAAAGCGTGTCCCAGAACCGTTGCATCCGGCCATCGGATGCTGGCACAGTGGCCTCGCGGGATTTCGACTTGCCTTTGATCCGGATCGAGGCCACAGGTAGCTTGTCAGGCCACATGTACAGCGCCGCGGGTAAGAACAGAAACAATACAATCAACATCTCCATCACGCCGATTGCTGAGTAGAAGCCAAACTTTTGGATCGGAGTCAACTCACTCGCACACAGAGACAACAGGCCAAAGGCGGTTGTCAGCGAACACAACACAGCCGGTTTCCACCCCATCGCGATCGCCTTGCCCGGCGCCGCCTTTGGCCCCACGTCGCCAATTGCATCGCGGTAGTAATTGATCAGGTGAACCGCGCCCGAGATTCCGAGCACGTAAACGAGCGCAGGCATCGAAAGCACGATCGCGTCGGTGTTGGTGCCCGCGATCCACAACGAGGCAAGTCCCGCAGCAGCACTCAGGATGCCGCAACTAAAGACAATGCATGTCAAGCGAACGCTACGTAGCGACCACCACGAGAGCGTTAGGCCAAGCAAGCCGGAAAGTCCGGCCAACCGGATCAGTGTTCGTTCGCCTTCTTCGTCAATGGCCACGTTGTCGACGGGGGGACCGCCCAGTCGTGCTTGATCTGCGTCGATCTCACAGTTTCCTAACGCCGTGAACAAGACGCCGGCTGGGTGCTGAAAACCGAGCGGTCCGACCATCGGTCTTGCTAACACCTGACGTAGGTTCGGCAGTGCAGCGTCAGACAACGTGATCAACAAACATGTCTGTTGACGGTCTGGCCCCAGGAAGGAACCGACCAGTCGCTGCTTTGCGATGTCAAACGGAATCCCCGACTCCGTTTCGGACAGATATTCGAGCAGTCGAGGTCCTGTGTAGATTGATTTGAAGTAGTGGCGGTAAGGTTGTGCATCTTGTTTTCCGCCGACGGGTGAATCCGAGATCAACAAATTGGCGAGTTGATCAATTCGAGGGTCTGCCGGTACTCTGCCATCTTCGCTGATGGGACCATCAATCTTACAGCCATCCCAACTAAGCACGACGAACTGGTCGCTCGCAAAATGCTGGCGGTACCAATTCAGCTGCTCCGTTTCACGAAAGGCCGCCGGCAACCAATCGCCTACTTGGTTGTTATTGCTCTGAACCGCTCGTGCGGCGCCATAAAACAAGACCGGTGTTGCCAAGAAAAAACAGAGCAAAATCCCAAAAGACATTCGACCGAACCATGTCTTGGACGGTGGCAACGAATGTTTAAATGAACGTGATTTGGGATGCTTGGACTTGGGATGCGTGGACTTGGGATGCGTGGATCGACTCATGGTAGTTTTTTGCTTTGCCCAGCGAGCCCCACTATCATCCTCTGAAAGCCCATGGGAACAGAGAACAATCGCAGTCGCTGCGGAGCAAGTTGTGCTCGAGAAAGGTTGCAGAGAGTAAAAAGACGTAACACACCGATGCGTTGATTCAGACAATCTGTCCGAACCAAGCCCGCGATCGGACCAGTGTGAACTCTAAACCTGCAATCGAATACACAGCGTAAGAAGAGAGGCTTTCGAATCACGCAGTCGCAACGTTTGAGCAACTGTCCAGTGTGGAAGCAGTCGCAGTTCCGACAAACCAGCAACGTCCAATAAGCGTTCGTCATACGACGCGGAAGGCTTCGAAAGCCAAACCGTGGTCAGCGGCAGCGACGTTGTGAGGGCAAACATCGGTACTAGCGATGGAATGCCTAGATCCAACTTTGACCCTAAGTCAATCTGCGATACTGATCGCTGAGTTGTGGAGCCGGAATCGAAGTCAATTGTTTCCGTGGCTTTCAGCGCAAACGAAATCCCGTCGACAGCGATTGGAGTTTTCGTCTTTGCGATATTGGCCGGACGGTTGACCTCAATCGATAGCGACTTGGTATCCGTCGTTTTTGCAGGTAACGACAGCAGTGCGATCGACGCAAGTAACAGAAATTGCCAAAGTTTCATGAACGAAAAGAGCTCGTCAGCTCCACAGCACACAGAGATTGCAAGGTTTGTTTCTTTCGCAGCGTCTCCACCCATCCGAGTTGAGGCAGTGCACTGATCAAACTGGCAAGTCAGAAATTAAAGAAAGCTTGACATATTCTATCGTCGCGTTTCCGCAGACGTCAGCCACCCATTTCAGAATCATCAGCCGGAACCTCGCGATCGAGGTACCGGCAGTCCAAAACGCGGCAGCAGTGCCATCGAAGATGCAAACAGGACTACCGCCTGTGCTTAGGACCTTCGGTGGGGACTGACATTTCGGAACTACACCTGAACGGCGCCGGGTTTTCCGTTTTCGATTACGAACGACGCCTTGGTCTCGATCGGAGAACCGGGCTTGTCGACGAACGGGGTGGTGCGGAAGTGCGAGGTCCACGATTGCGGAGTGATGGCGCACGAGACATAGCCGCGGTTGGAATTGTACCAGCGAACGAAGTCGTTTTGGGCTGCGGCACGTTCATACTCGGGAATCACATTGCCGCCGTTGCCGCCCGAGGTCATCGCGGTTCCGACTAATTCGGTCCCGACCAATGGCGAATTGGGATTTTGGAAATCGAGTTGCAGATCGTTGACCCAATTCACATGGATGTCGCCGGTCAGCACGACAGGGTTGGAGATCGATTTCTCGTGAAAGAAGTTTAACAACCGGCGGCGGTTCACTTCATAGCCGGGCCATTGATCCATGCTGTAGCGGCGGTCGTCCCCTTCGCCGCGATTCAGCGGAGCCATCATGACTTGTTGGGCCAGCACGTTCCATGTCGACGACGACGCGAGCAAACTTTGCATGAGCCATTTCTCTTGTCGATCGCCCAGCATCGTTGCTTTCTGATCAAACACTTTTCCGGTCAACGGTTTCTGATGATCGCCATTGGGTTGGTCGGTGCGGTATTGCCGGGTATCGAGCACATGAAAATTGGCAAGCCGTCCGTATTGGCAACCTCGGTAGAGCGTCATGTTCGGCCCTTGCGGAAACGAGCTTCGCCGCAGCGGCATAAATTCGTAGTAGGCTTGATAGGCAGCTGCGCGTCGAGCCAAGAAGGCTTCCGGTGAGACGCCATCCTGTTCCGAGACAAGGTTCGCGTAGTTGTTATCGAACTCGTGGTCGTCCCAGGTGACCAGCCAAGGAAACAACCGATGGGTTTCTTGCAGCGTTTCGTCGAGCCGATACTGCGAATAACGAGTCCGATAATCATCGAGCGATTCAATTTCGCCGCCAATATGTTTACGTGGACGCTTATCCGCACCCGCATATTCGTAAATGTAGTCCCCTAGGTGAACGACCAGATCGAGATCTTCGCGTTGCATGTGAGGGTAACCGTTAAAGTAGCCCGTCTCGTAATGTTGACATGATGTAAAGGCAAATCGGACGCGGTCGGGCGTGGTATCGATTGCCGGAGCGGTGCGAGTGCGGCCAACGGGGCTGGTTTCGTTGCCCGCGTGAAAGCGATAGAAGTACCAACGATGAGGTTTCAGCCCGTCCACTTCGACATGCACCGAGTGCCCAAGTGCGGGGGTCGCAACGGCATCGCCGTGACGCACGACATGGGCGAAGGATTCGTCGGTGGCGACTTCCCACCGCGTCCGCACCGTTTTGCTTTGCATCCCACCCTGTTCAAGTGGTTTGACCGCCAATCGCGTCCAAATCACCACTCCGTCCGGAGCCGGATCGCCCGATGCAACGCCCAGTGTAAATGGATTGTCGCTGAAGTGCGGCTTCTCGGTGACTTCGCCCTGAGCTCGCAGCGCCAGCGTTGGAATCGCAGACACGGCCGCCATATAACGCAAGAAGTCGCGACGCTCGATTCCATACCTACGTTGCTTCGGTTTGGCTGTGGATGTCATGGGTCAAAGATCCTTGAGGAAAGGTTTTGGGCGGGGAGTGTTTTAGAGAAAGGAATCGCGGTGCCGGAACATGGCCTGCGGAAGTCCATCCCAGGGACATGCATCATACAACGGCGGAGACGGCCATGTTTGAGCGGCTGCAATGATAAGAAACGCCAACGCCCCAGCAACCGCCGCCGTGCATCCGCTCGACACCCCGGCGGGTGGTCCCGAGCATGCAAGACGTGATCCGCTGCGACGACATGCGATTCCCGAGAAGAATCAACGTCTGAGCTCGCATTTGCCGAGCAAAAGAGACGGACGAGGGTGATGCGGCATCGGTGGTTTCTGGCGAATCTGACCCGATGGTTGCACGCTGATCCAACGACCGGCACCGCCGTTTCCACACACACTCTTCATCCAAGTTTGTTGGACTCTTTACGCCGATGGATCGATTCGCGTCACCGGCAACGTCCAAACAATCAATATGTCGGAACAATTAATATGTCCGAACAATCCGTACGTCCGATAATCACCGTCCGACATTCCAGCGAGCGATGACGAGGATCGGTCGCCGACAGAAAGCGCCGCAGCGAATTGAGTCGAGACTTTGAGCAGAGGCGATTGCCCCGACGAATTCGATTGCCCCTACCGATACGACCGGGCTGACCGTCACGGTGGGTGGCATGTGCATGGGTGTCACCATTTTGACGTCGGTCTTCCTTGCCGTCGACGTGTTCACGACTTGGACGCCTGGATCTTCGAACCGGTTGCGTGGCAATCACACGTTGTGACATACCGATGCGATATTCTTGTCGCGATCTATCCAATGCAATAGATTGATGTCTGGTTGAGCTCGCCGGAGCCCAAGCTCCGATGGACCCTTTCGGATTTACGAAGGCACGGCAAAGGTCATCTTGATGCAACCGGAGCGAGCGAGAGTGCCGACGGATTGGAACGACGTCTTCGCGTCGGGCGAACCCCGAGCGATGCAAATCGTGGGACGCGGGTTAAAAACATTTCGTCAGAGTCATCGCTTCGAAGGACGAATCGTGCAGCCCATCCGAGTCGGTTTGGGTGGTCGAGATGAAGCGCCGGAGAGCACCTCAGAGGCGTAGGTTTGACAAAGTCAATGCACTGTCGATTAAGTCGGTTGTCACTTCACATCGCGTTTCAAATCCCCAGACAGGGGTAGAAAACACTCTCCGATGTAACCTATCGCAATTTTTTTGCGTAATTTTTGCGCCAAGACAGGTGTACATCATAGTGAACGTCTCTGGCAAGTTGTTTTTGGCGTCTACAATTGAACCCATCAGTTAGACACCCGTTTTTACTCGTAATGTAGTTGAACATCGATGAGTGCGAATCGAAACATCACACGGATTGACCGTGACAGTTCTGGGGGCTTCCTTGTGCGTTTAATGCGCAAGGGAAAGAAGCACACCAAGTTTTTTGCTGACAACGAATATGGTGGAAAACGCAAAGCACAAGCTGCTGCGAAAAAATTCCGCGACGAGTTGGAAAGCAAGTTGAAGGGCTACACGCCACAACAATTGTCGAAAATTGTTCGTTCAAATAACACCTCCGGCGTCGTCGGGGTTCGGCTTGTCGAAGAAGTCGATTCTCGCTGGCCGTCCAAGCCGACCTACCAATACTGGGTAGCTCAATGGAGCCCAAGTAAGGGTGTGCGAAAGACGCAACGATTCTCGGTCGAGAAGTACGGCCACGACGAAGCCTACAAGCTTGCCGTCAAAGCACGTGCCAAGGGCGTCGCGAGCATGAAATCGTAAGCGACGACGCTTAAAAGGTTATCGCGGCAAAGTATTATACTTTTGCTAAAAATTCACGACCAAGAGTTACCACGCGGTATGCGTCGCCATGCTTTTGTGGGGCATATGAGCCTGGTCTAGGCGGACTCGCGGTCACGAATTTCGCATTCGAACTACTTTGGTTTGGCTACTTTGGTTTGGCTACCTTGGTTTAGCCAATTTGGTTTAGCTACCTAGCTTAGGGGACGTATGATGGCCGCCCGACGGGCGGTCATCATACACCTCTATGTAGTGTGCCCCAGCGGCACTCTGCAATCGCTGGTGGGCGGGTGACGCTCGTTTAGCTCGCTGTACGGGTCGGATCCACTCATTTCAGCCACCGTTTTACCCATAAATCTCGTTTACCATTATGCAGATTCGCTCTGCTATGGATAATAGAGTCTTAACCGAGGGTGAAACGTCGAGCAGCGGAGCAGGTCCGGCTCGCTGCGTTTCTTCATCAATTTGCCTCCGACACTCTCGCTAGGCTTCCCTCATTCGCCAGTCTTTCATCATTTTGAATAGATTGAGCCAAGTCGATTGCAGAATCTAGCCCCGAGGAATGCATGAGTATGAAGATCCATGGTATGGGAACGGCTCTCCCGAGCCTGTCCGTATCCCAAGAAGGTTCCGCTGAAATTGCCAACGGAATCTGTTGCGAGACTGACCAACAACGGCGTCTGCTATCGACGTTGTATCGTCGAACGGGTGTCAAATCGCGTCACAGCGTGCTACTAGAAACGGATTCTCAATCCTCATTTAATGGCGAGTCGGTCGCCGCAAACGCTCTGCATGGAACCGCATCCCAGGTCGCCGAAGCGCAACCAGCGGGCTCGACTACGGTATTGGATCGCGCGAACCAGTCGTTTTATTGGCCAGCGAACAATGCCACCGACCGAGGACCGACGACCGCGCAGCGACTCGGTGCCTACCGCGACCATGGCGAGGGGTTGGCGATCGAAGCATCACAAAAGGCCTTTGCCGATTGCGACGTTCGTCCTGACGAGATCACCCATCTGGTAACGATTTCCTGCACGGGATTTCATGCACCTGGGGTCGATATCGCGTTGATTCGCCAACTCGGTTTACCCGCAACGGTGTCTCGCACCAACGTCGGATTCATGGGATGCCACGGCGCCATGAACGGACTCCGCGTTGCCAAGGCCTATGCGGATGCCGATCCTAAGGCACGCGTGTTAGTCGTGGCGGTGGAGTTGTGCAGTCTGCATCAACAATATGGCTGGGATCACCAACGGATTGTCTCGAATTCATTGTTTGCCGACGGTGCGGCGGCAGTGATCGGATCCGGATCCGACAAAGCTTCCAACGCCGAGCAGGTGACGTTAACGAGCAGCTATTCCGCGATCATCCCCGACACCGAAGAGATGATGTCGTGGGCGATTGGTGACAATGGTTTCGAGATGTATTTATCGGCCGAAGTCCCCGACGTGATTCGCCGCTCGACTCGCGCACCACTCGAAAAATGGTTAAACCAGTCCGGATTATCATTGGCCGAGATCCAATCGTGGGCGATCCATCCTGGCGGCCCTCGCATTCTCGATGCGTGTGCCGAATCACTTTCACTCGGCGAAGACGACTTGCTCGCCTCGCGAAGTGTATTGAGCCGGTTTGGGAACATGTCGTCTCCCACGGTTCTGTTTGTGCTGAACGAACTGCTCGATAACGCACAAAAGCCTCCGACGTTGATGCTTGGCTTTGGCCCAGGTTTGGCAATGGAAGCGGCACTGTTTCAGTAGCCCCTGTATTGGGATGCTGTGACGCATTTTCTGAGGGTAGCTACCTTCGCCAGAAGATGATTCGCAATTGCGCGGCGACCATCCACGCGCTGGCGAGCGCAGCTACCCCAGCGCAAATGTTTGATCGACGGATGCTTGCCGCAACTTTTGACAAGTTCACTACGAAATCGCTGCTGTTTGGCTTAGAACCGCTCGCGGATCACGAATCCGATAATCGCGCCGATCAACACACTGATCGGCACGGCGATCGCCAGCGTTAGCAGTATCGTGACGAGCGGACCATCGCGTCGACTACGCTCTAGCGGCGCCGCTGAAACGTATGGCATGGGGTGTGGCGAGGAAGAACTCGAACTTCCCTCGGATTGACTGAGCGGTTCCGAGGGGGTGAAGTCGTTGACGTCACGCGACGTCGACGGTTCTTTGGGTGGCGGTGGCGGCGTCCACGAGCGTCGATCCATCGGTCGGCTGACAAATTCGAGCGCATGATTGGCCCACGGCTCGAGTCGTTCGACGACTGCGTTTGCCGAGGGGATGCGATTCGCCGGATCCTTTTCCATCATGTCCGCAATCACGTCGACAAAGTCTTCGGATAAATCCGGTGCGAATTTGCGTGGATGCCAGGGCGTTTGTTCGCAGTGACGGCGACACTTTTCGCGTGCGTTTCCGCCTGGAAAGGGCACCTTTCCGGCGACCACGTAGTACAGCGTACAGCCGAGCGAATAGATGTCGCTGAGCGGTCCCACCTCGGATGGATTACGAATTTGTTCGGGCGACAGATAGTCGGCGGTACCCACGATTTTGCCAGCCCGCGGGTCGTCGTCGCTGGTCGAAAAACTGTACGCGGCCAAGCCGATATCGGAGACCTTTGCGTGCCCGTCGGGCGTCACCAGGATATTACCAGGCTTTACATCCCGGTGAACCAACCCCATGTCATGCGCGTATTGCAGCCCCATCGCGGCTTGCGAAATGACGAGCGCCGCGTGCTCCATCGTCAACGGGCCATTGCTGCGTACCAAGCGGCGGAGATCGGCACCGGGAACATACTCGGTCACTAAATAGTCGACTTTACCATCGTGTCCGGCATCAAACGCGCGGACCACATAGGGACAGTCCAGCCCTGCTTGCAGCCGAATTTCGCGCATAAACGAAACTCGGGCTTCCGGGGTCAATTTATCCAGCGGCAATGTTTTCACAGCACATTGGCGTCCCATCACGCTATGCACCGCCTTGTAAACCTGGCCCATCCCGCCTTGACCGATCCAATCGGTAATCATGTAGGGACCGAGATTAAACTTGGTGCGGCCCGCCCGCATTTGGCGAGCTTGGTATTCGGTGATCAAGCCAATTTGAATCAGCTCGGCCGCCATCGCATCGTCATCCGCAGTGCCGCCGTTATCGGACAGCGACTGCGCGACACGATTCCATTTCTTCAGCGTCACAAGTCCGCTTCGGATCGCAGCCTCTTTGAAATCGAGGATCGGCTTGGAATCACGAGAGGCCATCAAAGCAACGCTTCCTAATGGGGGACAACACGGTTATGCATTCATCGGCTACGCATCAAATTGAACTAATACATCGACCACTTCGTGTCCCGACAAACTCAGCTTGATACGATCGTCACTGAATTCGACTCTGGGTGATTCGGATTGTTCTTGTAAGCGAATTGCCAGGGCGTCCGCATCATAGGGTCTCCGATTATCCAACCGAACCGCGGCGGTCACGTTGCGGCAGAATCGCACGGTCGTGTTGCATGTTTGGGATTGCGATTGAATCAGCCGCACCACCGCGAAAAATTTACCTTCGCGATCCTGGCTACATTCGACGTCGGCGACCAACACTGTATTTGGAGCGGCATGAATCAACCAACCGCGTGACGCATCCGGCGAAACCGTTTCCACAGCCGCTTGCAGTGGCTCGCTGACGACGCTGCGGGCGGCCAGCACGGGACTTGGCAGATCAAAACCATAGTGCATCGTGAACTGACGCTGCGTCTCGCCCTGGACTTGCAGTAGCGTATCCAAGAATCGATCCTCGACGCGGCGGTGATACGCCAATCCGGCCGACGCCACCAAGGTATGACGATCGCTTTCATCCAACAACACGCCCAGCGGAGCAACGATACGGCGGCTGGAGGTGCGGTGCATTTTGTCACGCAAGATCATACGATACGAAACCGCTTCGTTCGCGACGGCACAGCGAGCGGCAAAGTAGTGTTGCCACGGATTACCCTCGAGCTTGGCAAGCACGTCGATTTTGCCGTGAACGTCAAGCATTCGGTTACCGCGTGTGACTTGGTAATCGAGTTCAAAGGCACCGATTTTTTCGCCCGTGGGGTTGGTGAAATGACCGATCGTGCGAATCACACCTCGTTCAGCTTTGGCGACGATCGTTTTCATCTGGTCGCATACCATTTGCGAATCGTTCTCGATCGACTTCTTCTTTTTCGTCCCGGAAACGCCCACCAACCGCATCGAAAAACGATTGCCGCGTGATTGGCCGCTATAAGCACCTTTGACCCCGCCGGTTTGCGGATCGATCGCGATTTCGATGAACGCGTTTTGCAGCATGCCATCGACCGCACACAATTTTCCGCCGCCCGAGACGGCATCGCGAAGACGTTGCCCAATCGATCGACCGCGCGAACCGCCGCCTGCTTCGTTACGCGCCACCGAAAAGCCAAACGCCGGCACATCGACCGTCACCATCGACTGTTTTCCGCTGCCGGTGACCGCGTAGATGTGCTCCTCTTTGACCGCCGTGCCATCGATCGCGACCGTGTGGCGAACGGGACAAGGCGTGGGGTTGATCAAACAGAGATTCCCACCGTGTTGACTCGGTTTGAGTCCGATCGATGCCAGCATCGTCTGGTCGCATGCGTCCGCTGATCCGTTACACACTTTGCCGGATGCCAAGGCAATCATCGCCTGCAAATTGGCTTGGTTTTGATTTGCGATCGACTTTTGCGTTTGCGTCACCATCGATGAAAGTGCATTGGATTGTCCCCCGGTGACTTGCGACACCAGCGCGTTATCGGCACCGCTGGACGCCGCCCCGCTGGGATCGTGGTGATAGGGTTGTTCGCCGCTGCGAAAGTATTCCGCCAGCGTCCAGAACCGCCCCAGCACAAGACTCCATGACGCAACACGGCGAACATCTTGATAGCTGTCACTTTCGTAGCCAGGCCAATGCACGAGCAACCCCGTAGCGATTTCACCACTGTCAATCGCCTCGCCAAGTCGAGGGCCGAGGGCCAAGAAGGCGGATTCGCCCGACGCATCGATCGGTTTGGCGGTTAACGCATGAATTTCCACGCCTCCGGTGTTTCGCACGACTTTGGCTTCGTCCCCAAAGCCGCTGCCATTTTCGAAGTCGACCGAAATCATGCCATCCACGCCCAGCGACGCGATCACTTTGGTCATATCCGTGGGGGTCGTGCCGGAGTAACGTGCATAAACCGGAGGCCGCAATCCAATCTGGGTCGCCGTTGCCTCGTAGGCCTGGGCGATCGCGTTCTCGGTATCCGAATAGGTCATCGCATCCAGGCTAACGTCGCCGGCGAGCCCACCGCCGGCCCAGCCCCAATTGCCGCGGTTCAGTTGGCTGACAAGTCGGTCGAGGCCTTCGCTGTGGGAAGCCGCGATCGCGGACGCCATCGGCGCGTCGATCAGCACGTTGCGGGGTGTCGCCAGCACGCTGGTCGAAGCCGCTGCCGAACCCGACGCGTCGTCACCGCCGTCATCGTGATCGTTTTGCAACGCACTGAAGAATGCGGGGAGCGTTGATTTGGAAAGCAACGTTAAGTCGACGAGATGGGGATCGGACGAAAAATAGTGATCACGTTCCTCGGCCAACGCATCGTAGCAATCATGTAGCGCCGCGACACATTCGCCCGCGTTGCCGGCGACAAACGCGTCCGCTGCGGTGACAAGTTTGTTTTGAAAATGAATTTCATCCAAATTGCTGGTGTACCGCAGCCGCCGCGTCATGACTTGGATCTGCAGCATCGCGTACCCCAGCGCGAAAAAGTCTTCGGCTTGGATCGTCCGTTCTTCGGTTTGCAACGAACGGGGCGATTTTGACAAACCAAGCGAATCGAGCAGCTCGCGGCGATCGGCCCCCGTGATCCACTGAATCGCCTCGTTGGCTCGGCAATTCGCCTCGAAATCCGCTGGCAATTGCGAAACGCTCAGCGTCGGGACAACAATCACACGGCGACCGGCACCAAATTCCGGAGGGCTATCGGCACGGTACCAGGTAGGGGTCTGCTGCGACGCCGCCACCAACTCGGGGTGCCAGAGCACGGTCCATGCGGCCAACAAGCTGCGTGCGTCCTGTTCGCCGGCATGTTTGGGAAAATCCTCTAACGTCGATACGGGGATCAAAATACAGCACTCGTCAATGCTCGCCATAACAGACTAAATTTGAGTTGGAAGGAGGGTCGTTTTCGATACAATCCAGCTATCTTATTTGCTTTGTCGCGAATCCCTTCATCGAATCCCGCTGCAGGTGACCGCATTGGTGCGTCGGCCGCATCAGGAATGCGGCCGCAGCGGACCTAGAAGCAAGGAATCAAGGCGTAGGGAAATCGAGACGCAGGGGATCGAGGGCCCGATAGCTCGGTGGTTGTTTTTGTCTATTCTTGCCGGAACGGCCGAGTTGCGACACCGAGCCAGCTGAATTTCTTGCCCGTTCGTCGTTCGCGGAGCCTACAATCGCTACGCAGAGCGTCAGGGCCGTCAATATCCCCCCGATCGTCACGACCGGGAATCACTTCACGACCGGGAATCACGGCAGACGTTGTTTCATAGCGGTACCGTAGCAAATCGCCGCGACGGCAAATAAGAGCGGACTTGCCAGCGGGCGAAAATCAACAACTTGATTAAAATGGACAGAGGAAGCGATGGCAGGAAGGCCAATCGCATTCACAACCGGTCGTCTCGACCAAACAAACACAAGAAAACGTGCTGAAACACAGTGCAATACGGACCGCCAGCCTTTACAATACAGTCAAAATGACTCCGCTGTGGTTCTTGATCATCACATCAGCGAGTCGCTGTCGCTCCATTTTGCGCTGCGGTTTCCTGCCTGTTACGTATCGAGTCAGGTTGGAAACTGAGACGTTTTCAGAGCCGACCTCACAACTTTTCCTGCTCATCTATTCGTTGACAAACATTCTCTCTGACGCAATCCACGAGAAAGATTAAATGGCTTCAAGCTCCGGTGTATGGGGAATCGAAATCGGCCAATCAGCACTCAAAGCGCTGCGTTGTTCGATCGTGGACGACGAAGTGGTCGCGGATGCGTTTGATTTTATCGAATACCCCAAAATCCTTAGCCAACCCGAAGCGGTGCCTGAGGAATTGGTAGCGGACGCGATCAATCAATTGCTTGATCGCAACGACGGCTTCAACGAGAAGGTCGTGATCAGTGTGCCTGGCCAAACGGGTTTGGCCAAATTTTTCAAGCCACCGCCGGTAGAGCTGAAAAAGGTGGCGGACATCGTTCGCTACGAAGCACGTCAACAGATCCCGTTTGACCTTGCGGACGTCGTCTGGGATCACCAGATGATGCCGGGCAGTTTGATCGAGGAAGGCTACGCGCTTGAGAGCGAAGTCGGCTTGTTTGCGATGAAACGCGACCAGGTTTATCGCCAGCTGCAACCGTTCGTCGAAGCGGACATCGAAGTCGACCAGATCCAGCTCGCCCCGCTGGCACTTTACAACATGATTGCGTTTGACCGTCTGCATGAACGGTTGGCCAACGAAGCTTTTGACGTCGACAATCCGCCCGATTCGCTCGTGCTGCTTTCGATCGGCACCGATTCGAGTGATTTGATTATCACCAATGGTTTCCGCATCTGGCAGCGTAGTATGCCGATCGGCGGTAACCACTTTACCCGCCAATTGACCAAGGATTTGAAGCTCACCTTTGCCAAGGCCGAGCATCTGAAACGCAACGCTCGCGAAGCGGTCGATCCCAAGCTGATCTTCCAAACGATGCGTCCGGTGTTCAATGATTTGGTGACCGAGGTTCAGCGTTCGATCGGATTTTTCCGCAGCATTGACAAACAAGCCAATGTGACCGGCATGGTGGTCGCGGGTAATACGGTCAAAATGCCTGGTTTGGCAGCCTATTTGAGCAAGAACCTTGGTTTCGAAGTCGACACGCTTGATCGATTCAACCGCTTGACCGGCGACGATGTCTTGTCGATTCCGACGTTTCGCGATAACGCTCCGACCTTCGCGGTGTGTTATGGACTCTGTTTGCAAGGTCTCGATCTGGCTCAAGTGCACGCCTCGTTAGTGCCACAAGAGATTCTGACCGAGCGGATGATTCGGGCCAAGAAACCTTGGACCCTCGCCGCGCTGGCCGCGTTGTTATTGGGCATGATTGGTCACTATTTCTTGACCGAAAAGAATTGGGAAGTGACGCATCCCGATCACTGGGACGGAGCTCAAGGGGTCGTCCAACAGATGTCCAGCTATTCGAGCGAGCATAAGGGCGAAGACCAAAAACTCGAGGCCAAGCTGACGTTTCTCAATGCACTTGGCAAAGAGGTATCCGGGAATTCCGAGCGGCGATTGGTTTGGTTGGAAATGTTGCGTGTGATCAACGGCATGATTCCTCGCGAAGAGTACCCCAACGGCGTCATGCCCGAGCCCAAAAACCGCAAGCCCTTTGATGAACGCAAGGCGATACACATCACACAGGTCGAAACGAAACATTTCGAAGACCTTGCGACGTGGTATACCGAGGACGTCAAAAAGCGTTACAAGGAAGAACTGCTCAGTATTCGTAAAAACACTGGCCGCGAGGTCGACCTTGAAGAGCTCAATGCGTTGCCCGGTCCAACGGGCCCAGGTTGGGTGATTCAGTTGACCGGATACCACTACTACAACAGTCCCAAACGAATGGGTCATGAAGGTAGCAACCACGTTCGCAACTTGTTGACGACCAACTTTTTGGACAAGTCCTTCCAATTGCCTGACGAACAAGGCAACTTGATCGAATTCACGCCTCAGGAATATGGGTTGTCGTATCCGATCTTGCTGCGTGACGACAAACCGACTCAGATTCAGGTGCCCAATCCGCGGTACGATCAAGAGGAGGTGTATAAAGCTCAAACTGCGATCGCCGAGCGAAATTTCCCCGAAGGCAAAACGCTTGACGATCTTGAAGAGATCATCAATCGCCCTCCGACGCTGACCGTGCTTCGACTCGATTTTGATTTCCAGGTGCTTTGGCAACCGACGATGTTGTCGGACCGAATCGAAGCCAAGCGATTGGCCGAAGAAGAAGCCAAAGCCGCCGAGGAAGCCGCAGCCGGTACGGATGACTCCGTCGCCATGAATGCCCAATAATCAGCAGATACTGTAGTCGGTGGATCCCGTAATTCGCCGACTACAGTCGTTCGCGAATCCAGTTCGCCTCAACGGCGACTTTACCAATTCAAACTCCGTTCCGAAATCAAACCGTTAGAGTTTCCAATGGGACAACTAAAAGAACAACTTGCCGTCGTGATGCGTTACGGATTCTGGATTGGAGTCGGTTTCGTGACGATCACATCGATTGCGGTGTGGTACTTGTCAACATCAAGTCTGCAGGCGGAAGCCGATTCACAGCAGTCGAAGATCAAGAGCGCGTTTGCATCGGTCACCAGCTTGCAAGGCGAGTTATCAACGCACCCCAATGCAAAATCGCACGAGAAAATGCAGGCGTTGATCGAGACGCGTGAAGACGAAGTGCTGCAAGCTTGGACGGAAATGTACGCTCGGCAACGAGGGCTGTTGACTTGGCCACAAGAGTTGCAGCAGGACTTTGTCGACGAGTTCAAGGACTTGATCCCGATCGAACGCTACATCCCTTATCCTGCCGAGGATCTCGAGAAAGAAGCAACGCTTTTGAATCGATACCGCTATTACATCGGCTTGATTTTGCCTGAAATCGCCACCATAGCGCGTGCCGAGTGGAATGCGCAGTTTGACCCGACTTTTAATCCGTCACTCGATGACACCTCGGGGATCCGCAACCTGCTAAAGCCTCGGATCACGGTTTCCGGGACCAAGAACGAACCGCTGGTGCAGTGGAGTGCGGGTAGTCAGCAGCAACTGCTTACCGATTTGTTCCCTTGGCGCGGATCACGTCCGTCGACTTTGCAAGTCTATTACTCGCAGGAAAACGTCTGGATTCTGAAGCAGATCCTGCAAATCATTGACACCGTCAACATTGACGCCAAAGAAGCATTTGAAGCCAAGATCCGAGAAATCAAAACGATCAAAATTGGTCGTTCCGTGAACGTCAGCCCTGGATCGATCAAACAAGTTGCCTCGCAAACCGCCGGCATGGGGATGGATGGCATGGGAATGGATATGGGCATGGACATGGGCATGGGTAGCGACATGGGCATGGGTATGGATGGCATGGACGGGATGGGAGGCATGGGCGAAGCCACCGACCCCGGCGACAATCGTTATGTCGGTACCGACTATGTTCCCATCACTGGCGCGGCGCTGCGTTCGGCACTGGAAAGTGATTCGCCTGCGGATGTGAATTTGGCGGTTGCCAAACGCGTTCCCGTGATGATGGCGGTACGAATGGACCAACGGGCCGTTCCTGCACTGATTGCCGCCTGTGGAAACGCTCCGTTGATGATCGAAGTCAAACAGGTTCGATTGCTGCCAGCCGGAGCGTCGTCTGCAGCCAGCGCCGGTGGCGGAGGTGATATGGGAATGGATATGGGCGGCTCTGACGGCGGCGGAGGAGGAGGATTCGGCGCGCCGAGCGGTGGCGGTTTCGGCGGTGGTGAAAGCATGGGAATGGGCGGTATGGATGGCATGGATGGTGGCATGGGCGGCGGAGGCGTGGCGATGGCCCAAACTCCTGCGACCGAAAATCCCTACGATATTGATGTTGAGGTCTATGGACTGATCTCGATCTACAATCCTCCGGACAAAAGCAAACTCGGGGTGGATCAAGTGGACCAGGAAACGGTCGTCGAAGGTTTGGTGGGTGATAAACCCTCGACCTCCAACGAAAATCTGCCGTCTCCGGCGACCAGTGGTGCCCCCGCAACGCCGCCTGCAGCCGCACCAACGCCAGCACCAGTTGCACCGGCACCTGCATCACCTGAGCCAGTACCAGCCGAACCGGCGCCTGCTGGGCCTGGACCTGCGCCTGCTGGACCTGGGCCGGCTGTGCCTGGACCGGCGCCGGCCGAAGCGGGGCCGCCTCCGGCAGCGGTACCGCCAGCCGCCGATCCCAGCGCGGCGGCAGCGGCCAGTCCTGCGGCTGCACCGCCGCCCTCTTAGATCGAGCGATCTTCTCGTCTTAGAAATTGGCGATTGGCATCGTAAAAACTTGTGGGCCGCTTACCGGCCTTGATATATTAAAAGAATGCAGGTTTCGTTCTCGGGAAAACATAAACGCCCAAAAACGATCGCATTCAATGACTGCACCACTCTTCTCACTAAGCCATCTGCACGGGCCGTTTTCGGGGAAATGACATGGATTCAAACAAAATCAAAGACTTGGCGATCAAGCATGTCGAGAAAGTCATTTTGGCGATTTTCGCCGTCGTCTCTGCATTCCTTGTATACCAAGCGATGCAGTTGCCCGAGTTCACTCAAGAACCGACACGGCTTCGGGACGATGCGACGCGTGTGAAAAACGAGGTCGACGACGACCATACCGACGCGATCATTCCCGAACGAGAAGCTTTGGCGATTGATATTGTCGAGCGGACCAAGCGAACGATCAAACCGGTCGATATCAAGGTCGGCTACGCTCAAATCGCTCCATGGATCGAAGTCGAACGAAACGATTCGTTTAAACGACGCGACCCCGAGCTTTTTGCCCCGCTGAAACTGCAAATGAAGAGTGTGATCGGCACGATGGCCGTTCGCTCGAAAGATGGGGAGTATGAGTTGGCGAAACTCGAGCCTGCCGATCCGATTGTCGTCGAAGAAAAGAAAGAGCGTCCCCGCCGAAGTTCGCGGCGTGGGCGAGGCATGGCCGGTGATGAGGGAATGTACGGCGAAGATATGTCGGGAATGATGGGCATGGACGAAGACATGTCAGGAATGATGGGTATGGAGATGTCCGGCATGATGGGCCCCGAGGGCAGCATGGCGGGAGCCGCGGTCCGTCGATTGGATCCCAAAAACAAATTTTCACTCTACTCGGTTCCCGCAACCTTGACCGATTTCAAAACCGGTGGAGTGATGAAGCCCGTGCCGACGGTCGCTCGCTTTATAGCCGGGACGGCGGCGCTGCCGCATAAAGCGATCTATGAATCGTTCAGTAAATCGCTTGCGGATTCGTCGAACTATCGACCGGAAGACCGAGACACACCCAAGTACTGGAACTTCCAGGTGCAGCGGGCTGACGTCACCGACAAGTCGGTCGACCAACTTGCCGAAGGCGACTGGGTTGATCGCAAAGATCGCGAATTTCATATGAAGAGCGCTGCCATTCTCTGGGCCGGAACCGCACCCGAGTTGGTGCCGTTCGATTACCGCGACGATTTGCTGACCATGTGGATCCCTCCGATGTTGATGGAAGACTATTCGAGTTTTGCTTTGCACCCCATGATTCCAATGCTTACGAAACTTGAAATCAAAGCGCTTGAGAAGCCCGAAACCATCGTCGAAGATCCGTGGAAACGAATGGGAGAAGGTGGCATTTTTGAAGGCATCGATATCAAACGAACCGATGTGAATTTGAACGAGGTGGGAAGAGAAGGCGGAATGATGATGGAGAGTGGTTACCAGACGAATTCTCCATTCGGGTTTGCTGGCGTTGAAGAGGATCCGTCAAATTACAAACTGATCCGCTTTTTCGACTTTGATTACTCCTCCTTTGACAATCTTTCCCCAAAACCGGGTCGCAAATACGTTTATCGCGTTCGCGTTTCGGTGAAGGACCCTAACTTTCCCGATAACCCGCTGCTGCAACCCGCTGCCAAAACGTTGCATCCTGATGCGTACGATCGGGTGAGCGAGTTGCAAGCCAAAGCGGAAAAGAAATACGCACCCGAACGAGCAAAGGGCACTCGCAAATCGATCAGCGAATTCCGTGACTTTGAGCGTTGGACGCCTTGGAGCGAGCCAAGTGCGCCGGTATCGCTGCCCACTGAAAACACCGTGCTTGCCGGTCCAGTGGTTCCGCCATCCATCAAAATGCTGAACTTCAAAAATCGCAGCATTCCCTATGCGAAAAGTGAACCGACCGTAAAAATGGTCGTTTCTAAATTTGATGCGGCGCTAAGAACCCGTGTCCCAATGCAGATCGAAGCGACCGAAGGTACGGTGCTGAGCAAGACCGCAGAATCAACCGATGTCATCGATCCGTTGACCTTGGAAATCAAGAAGCTGCCTAACGCGAAAATCAGCAATCGCTCGACCGTGATTGCGATCGATGGTGGAAACCCGCTCGCCATCGTTAGCAGTGACGACTTGAAAGAGCCCGGCAATGTGTTGATCTTCAAGGACAACGGCGAGCTGGATGTTTCTAACGAAGTGGACGATTTGCAACCGTACCGGATCTATTCATTCGCCGACGAAAAGGGCGAATAGGTTAACGGAAGAATCTCGGCGGCGCGAGGCAATCGCTTCGCCGAGGCAAAACTTGGGTGTCCTGCCAACAACAGTGGTAACATCGGTGGCGTTGAATCGGCGAGCGTACCAAGTTCGCCATCGTCAATGCCGCCGTTGATTCGCGAATCCAAGATCGCTTGGTTCAGCTGCGTGCCAAACGGCCCATAGGGATACTTCTGAAGATCAACGGTTTGACGAGCAGCATAGTAGGTTTCCGCCGTCAGTTTCGTTCCGAAGTCGATTCCGACATGTTCGGCAGCGGCTGCGTCATAATCGCGGCTATGCTCGTACAGATCGATCAGCAAGCCGCGGGCAAGACGATTATCAGGATAAGCATTACGCAGCCGTTTGGCGTCCGCCATCGCACGCTCGGTGTTGCCAAAGAACCAATGAGCACGGGCGAGCCCGACCTTGGCAATCACAGACAATTGATTTAGTTGAGTCGCCTCGCGTAGCCGATGCAACGCTTCGGCTTGGTTGTCCCGCGTCAACTCCAGCAGCCCGAGTTGATGATGTACCTGCCAAAAATTCTGCTCGACCAAAAGCAGCTGGTTCAAGATCCTAGCGGCTTCGTCGTACCGATACAATGTTTGCCACAGCAACATTGCGTCGGCCAACCGGGCGTTCGTCAAATCAGGATCTAACTGCAACGCTTCCTCGGCTGATTCTCTAGCGGTTTGGATTAACGCGATCGAATCCTCGGTCGAGCTTTGGGCTGCCAATGTGATCGAGGTCAACGCAATGCCGCCCAGCGGGGCAGCCCAGCTTTTGTCTTGCCGATGTGCCGATTGGAAACACGACAACGCTTTTCGCAACCCTTCCGGGCTGTCGGGATCGGCTCGCCCGACACCGTCAACCAAACAGCTAAAGGATCCCGCCGTCAGCGATGAGCCTTCGTCACCGGAGGAGGTCAGCGAGCGACCGACTGCGAGCGCCAGTTCCGAAGCGAGTTGAGACTGCTGTAACAAACTTGCGCCGGCACGGGACTTAAATGTCTGACCCCACAATTGATTTCCGGTACGTGCGGACACAATCCGCAAATTGATTTCGTCCCACAGTTGTTCGCCCTCCCGGCTGGTCGTCAAATTTCCGGTCACCAGTGCGTCGACATCAAGTTCACGACCGATCGCTTGGAATTCATCACGCGTGGTCGCGACAAAGGGACGAAACGGAGTCACGTTCACGTCTTTGAGTCGGCTGAGTTCATTGACTAACAGGACGGCAATTTCGTCGCCGCGATCGATCTTCTGGTCCCCCAGCGGTTGGCCTGCTGCTAACGAGGCGAGTCGGGTCGGCTCGCCCTGCATATTGGTGAAGGATAAAACCGCCAAACTGTCGATGTCTCGTAGTGTTTCGGCATGATACTGCATCGCCAAACCACCGAGGATTCCGCCCAGTGCGCCACCGGTAACAAATTCAAAGAAGCGACGACGAACGAACACCCCGGCGCCATAGCCGTGTTCGATATGTTGACCAATGGGATCGAGTGCCTGGCCGCGGCGACGCAACCGCAGCGCGATGTCGTGGGCCGAAGCCGGACGGCTCGTAATCTCTTTGTTTAAACATTCGCTGATCAGATCAGCGAGTTCGACGTCCGAGCGTCGACGCAGTGGATCGACGTCGGGCGTCGATTCGAGCGTCGAAGCGAAGCGGGCGCTAGCGGTGGAGCCATCAAACGCGCGTTTGCCATAAAACGCTTCGAACAACAAGCAGCCGAGCGCAAAGATGTCAGCCGGAGGCCCTGCCGTCTCGCCTCGCGCCTGCTCCGGAGCCATGTAACCGGGAGTCCCCATCACAACCCCCTCGCTCGTACGCCCTCCTGGATCACCGTCGAACAAGCCTCGTTCGGATCGGGACAACCCAAAGTCAAAAAGCTTGACAGCGATTGGCTGGGCGGATGCCCCATTTTTCGCGGGGGGTCCTGCGTCCTCCTTTTGGCTGGCCGAACTACTCTGCATCACCATGATATTTTGCGGCTTCAGATCACGATGCACCACACCGGCGCGGTGGGCAACCGCCAACGCATCGGCAATCTGGGCTCCGATCTGACGGACGGTCGCCGCAGGACAAGATGTTTTGGCCAAATATTGGTCCAATGTCTCGCCTTCGAGTAATTCCATCACTGCAAAGGGATTTGAATCCGTCACCCCCACATCAAACAATTCAACGATGTTCGGGTGGCTCAATGCAGCGACCGCACGTGCCTCGCGTTCAAAGCGTTCACACAGCGAAGCCCGTTTTTTCTGATCTTGGGTCGATTTTCCAATCGACAACATCTTGATGGCAACCTTGCGATCAAGCCGAGTGTCGATCGCCTCGTACACGATCCCCATCCCCCCTTGGCCAAGGATACGGCTGATCAGGTAGGGGCCAATTTTGCGGCCGATCGACTCGGGCGAGCTCCCTGAAACCGGGATCGCGTGCGTCGTGAAAGCAAAGGCCGATCGCGCGGGATTGGTCGAATCCGCTTTGGAAATTTCGTCGCGGACCGCAATCAGTTCATTTCGCAAGATGTCGGCATGTTTTCCCGCTTTTGCTTCGACCACACTTTCGATCGAGGGCGCATTGCCATTTCGCAATGCCTGTTCGTAATCGAGACAGATCGCGTCAAGTCTGGCGAGTTCGGTTGCGGTCAAATCATTCAGATCCATCATTTTTTACTCCAGCATCACACCAGCGTTCGCAGTTTCCATTCCGCGTTGCGTTTCTCGAACAGCTCTCGTATTCACGCCAACCTGTTCTGGCGCCAGCCCTGCTTTCTTTGTTTGAAGTTACGCTATTGTCGTTTTTCCCTTGCTTATGCGTCGGGGCTTATGCGTCGGGTTGTAAAAAGTAGAACGCAACTTCAAAACGTTTGATTCAACATCTTCTTAAGCCAACATGTTCTTTAGCTGGCTTCGTCCGCTTTGGCTTCGTCGGCTTTCGCCTCGGTCCACATCCGCCGAATCAATTGCAAGCGTCGTTCGACCGCACGCTTGCTGAGCTCTAAACGTTCCGCGATCTCGTCGACGAGAAAACCGTCCATCCGCATTACGGCGATTTGGCGAAGTTGTTCATCACCTAATTGATCCAGAAGCGTTTCGCAGGCCTCGGCGAGCTCGGCTCGCACATCGGGCGAGGAATCGTCGCTGGGGACATTTCCAATTCCCACCTCACGGCCTTGTTCGTTCGGATCGATGAAAACCGATTCGCCACGGATGTTGCCTCCCCCCCGTTTTTGACGGGTGTGATGCCGTAAATGGGCGTTCACTTTGCGGGATGTCAGCGTGATGAGCAGGCCCCACAGGTTCTCGGGAGCGTGAAGATCAGGAAATTGATCACGCCGAACGCCTGCGATAAAGCTCTGAAACGCGGCGATCGCGATATCTTCTTCATCCGCGGTTCGCCGCAAATTGGGGGGCATTCGTTTCGCTGCCAAACGCACCAAACTGTGGTAATAGTCGTTCCACAACGTCTCTGTAGCCGCCTCGTCACCGATGCGGACCCGCTCGAGAAGCTCTAGAAATTCACTTCCTGATTCGTCCATACAATCAATAATAGACCGATTGGGGGTGTTATGGGAACGTGGGTTCCGATTGTTCTCCCAGATGCTAGCGACCAAACCGAGCCGCCACACCGGGGTAAACAGCCACCGCCTGCTTTGACGCGCCCTCCAAAATGTAATCTCTGTTACTACAACACCGCCGGAACGCGGGTCGTCGGCTGAGCTTCGACCGCGTTCACACTGCTCGCTGATCATTCATTCACGTTGTTTTCGGATGATGCTTCGATCCGGTCCGCCTTCACCTCGGCTTCCGCTTCGACTTGCTCGGCCAATGCCTCGCCTTCGACTTCAACGCGGTCAGCAATTCGCTCCAGCTCGGCTTGCGGCCGGTCATCACGTTGGCGAGTTTCCTCGGCCAGCATTTCAACGCCCTTGCGAGTCATCTCGGCCTTGCGATCCGCTTCACTGCGAACCCGATCGGCTTCGCGGTCACTCGGTGACCGCGAGCAGCCACCGCCGAGCGACATGCATCCCCACAGCAATAGGGGAAACAGACCCCAACGTGGTATCCGCCACGTTCCCTCTGTCATGCTCATATCGAACCACTTCATCGACGTCGCTCTTGATTGAAAATCTGGTTTGGCGTGCTACTTAGGTCCGCTGGTTTTCTGCCATCTCTCCATCAACTTCGCGACGACCGATTTAGTTAGCCGTTTTGGCGCCTGCCACGATTTCATCACCACTGAACCGAGGCTAGCGCCCAAACGGCTAACAGCGGTGATGTCGTCCTAAGTCAGTAGTCCTAAGTCAGCAGTCCTTAGTCAGTAGTCTCCTTCGTCGGTGGAGAGGTAACTGCCGGAAAGGCCGGCGGAAAAACTTCCCCCAATTATCCAATGACCACAGCAAAGGCATCAGCAAACGTTGTACCGACCCGGGAACGATCAACGCCGCACGGAACACCGTTTGCTCTTTCCCGCCAAAACCATACTGCAGAACAGATCACGTACGGTAACGAGTCACGCACTGTAGCGAGTCACACACAGTCACCGCGCACTCACAAGGAACTTTGGATGAACGGCAGCCCTTTCGACGTTTCAGGCGGCTCGGATATCGGTAGAAGGCGATCCGAAAACCAGGATCACTTTCTAATCGCGGATTTACGTCGCCAGCTGATTGTTCGCGGAACCGATGTCCCCGACGCAGCGAATCGCGAGATGTTTGGGTGTCAAGAAGGCAACCTGCTTGTGATCGCCGACGGCATGGGCGGTCATCGCGACGGTGAACGCGCCAGTCGTACGGCGATTGAAGCGACCGCCCAATATGTATTGGACATGATGCATTGGTTTTTGAAGTTATGTTCCGACGATGAACAAGACTTTATCGACGAGCTGTCGCAATCGCTGACATCGGTCCAGCGTAAAATCTGGTCCGTCGGCGAGGGCATCCATCGCCGTATGGGAACGACCGTCACGATGGCCTACTTGCTCGGATCACGTATGTACGTGGTACACGCCGGCGACAGCCGTTGCTACCTGCTCCGCGACCAAAAACTGAAACAATTGACCACTGACCACACCGTCGCTCAGCAATTGATCGACGCCGGGGCACTACGCGAATCCGACGCGGCTATCGAGCAGTGGCGACATGTGCTGTGGAACTGTGTCGGTGGTGGCAACCAAGAAGTTCGGCCCGAAGCGGTCCGCTGCACCCTGCGAACTGGTGACGTGCTACTGTTGTGCAGTGACGGACTAACCGGGATGGTCGATGACGATCGCATCGCGGCGATTTTGAAGGACAACGAGAACAGCCAAACCTGCGTTGCCAAACTGATCGAAGCGGCAAATGCCGAAGGGGGTGAAGACAATATTTCTGCAATTGTCTGTCGCATCAATCACATCGAAGAGAGCTGCGACACCGACCCCGCGGCGGAGCTCGATACGACGACCGGCTAGCGTTTTTGAGTAGCGGAGCGGCGAGCGCCCGCTCTGCCTAATCCGCTCCGCCTAGTTTGAACGTTTCATTCGCTGCAACGAGACACGTTGCGACGTGCCGACAATCGAGTCGATGGCATCACACTCGCGATCATCGCGTGATATTCGAGCGGCAAGCCGTGCTCGATCGCTCCGTTGATCACATGGCTGTGATACCAGTCGGCGGGGACAAGCGAGTTGTCGATACGATCGGCGATCGCTTGATACAGAAACGTGGTGACCGTGCGACTCGCAACTTGCACCTCGACTGTCGCATGTTCGTAGCCTACCCCGAGTGACTCGCAACGATCGAGGTTCTCTTTTTCGCTGAGCAGCGTTTCGTAGATGACTCCCCACAAGATGTCGTCATCATCTTTGGTCGCAAACGCGTTCGCTTTGCCGGTTCCGTCCATACCGCGTTTGTGAAACAGTAGTTTTCGTCCGCGAACGAACCCGACGCCCCTGACCATCGCACTAGGGCATCGCGCGCGAAGCCGCGAAGTAGACATGTTGGAACCATACGCAAAATGATGAAACGTTTGCATCACACTCTCGTTACATTTGGCAGCCGCCGCCACAGCAGCGTGGTGCACCACATGCTTCGCCGCCGCCCGCCATTGGCAATGACGCACCACTGCGGACCGTCGGAGCCGCAGTCACGCTTAATTGCCGTTCCATCTTCTTATTGCCACAATGAGGGCATTCAGCAACTTCGTCTTCACGACGCAATAATACTTCGACCACCTGATTGCAGGGTTTACATTCGTATTCGTAGAGGGGCATCGTCTTGTAGAATCCCGATAGGTAAGTGTTCTTTGCATCGATTATAGACAAACCGACTCATTTTCCGCAAAACATGTTTGGCCCTCCACGATGAAAATTAAATCTCTTAGCCGTGAACAAATCCGATCGGTCGACCAGCAAGCGATCGAGAACTATGGGATGTCCGGATTGGTATTGATGGAAAATGCAGGTCGGGGGGCGGCCGAGGTGATCCAGCGAAATGCCGCCACCGGCCGCGTCGTGATCCTGTGTGGCAAAGGAAACAATGGCGGCGACGGCTACGTGATTGCGCGTCATTTGGACTTGATGCAGCGCCAAGTGCGAGTGGTTTCGGTCGTCGAGCTTGACGCCTTGTCAGGTGATGCCGCCGCCAACGCGGCGATTGCCCAAAAGGCTGAACTTGACGTGCAAGTCGCCACTACTGCCGAAGTGATGGAATCCCATTTACACGATTGCGAGGTGATCGTCGATTGTCTGCTCGGTACCGGAGCGACGGGGCCGCTACGAGGAATTTACGCCGACGCCGTCAAAATCGCCAACCAAACCAAGGCGACTCGAATTGCCATCGATGTGCCGACGGGAATGGATGTCGACAGCGGCGAAGCGGACCCTCATACCTTCCAAGCGGAATTGACGATCACGTTTGTCGCCCCGAAAATTGGCTTCGAGTTTGAAGGGACGCAATCGCGATTGGGCGATATTGAAGTCGTCCCGATCGGAGTGCCGCGAAAACTGCTACGTCAATGGGCATCCGAAGCGTGAGGGGATGCGTTGGATCGTTCTGCGAAAACCGTTATCGTTCAATGTCGGTTTCATTCGCGGCGCGATTATTTAGTTCTCGCAGTTGATGCATCGTTTCAATGATCGCTTCGGCCTGCAAGCGAATAGCCCGCTTGAACTGCCCCGCTTCGACAGACGCATTGCCTTGTTTTTGCAGTTTGTCGATTTTGCCCCAATCCATCAACCAATTTCGTTGCGAAGCGGCGGTGCGAAGTTCTTCTACCGTTTCACCCAACCGATCATAGATCTCTTTGTTGGGTTTAGCTTGATAGCGGCGATAAGGGCCCTTGCCGCCCGGCGTTTTCGCCAGCGGCCGCGTCTTGTGCTTCGGTTTGCTCTGCAGATATTGTGCGACACAGAAACCCGCAGCGATCACTCCGAGGATAAACGCGATTATCATCGGTCCCAATGCTTTGCTGACCGGCGTCTGCAGCACGGTCATCGCGAGGCCCAGCCCTAACGCACCGAGAAAACAAATCACAGCCGTCCCAATCAACAGCGGTGAGACTGCCGCCGGTTCCTGTTTTCGTGAGTGCCGTTTCGATTGAGACGGCTTTCCAATGATTTCCGCGAAATCCTCTCCCACACGAACGATAATGACGGTCGAGTTATCCGGGCCGCCTCGAAGGTTGGCCAAATCGACCAAAACTCGCGTTGCTAAATCCTCGGGCAAACAATCCATCAGCGTCGCGATTTCTTCGTCTTCGACTTGACCGGATAAACCGTCGCTGCAGAGCAGGAATTGGTCCCGCGATTGAATTTCAAAAGGCCCTTCCAAATCGACTTCAACATTGGCGTTTGGCCCGAGCGAACGCGTGATCACGTTTTTAGGGATCGATTGTCCTAACACGCTGTCGGGATGAATTTGCCCGCTCGCTTCCATCTCCCAAACCAACGAATGATCGAACGTCAATTGTTCGAGCACTCCGTCGCGTAATCGATAGGCTCGCGAATCCCCGACGTGCGCGATGACCGCTCCGACAGGCAGAATCGCCAAACTGCTGGCGGTGGTGCCCATATTGTGAAATTCGGGATTCTGCTGGCCACGCCGATGAATTTCCGCGTTGGATTCTCGCACGGCAATCCGCAGCGCTTCGGACGAATCCTCTTCGGTCGAGCGAAAATATTGCATTGCAATGTGCTCGGTCGCCAATCGGCTGGCCAATTCCCCAGCGGCATGAGCCCCCATCCCATCGGCGACCACAAACAGATGCCCGCGATGATGAAACCGCTCGGGGCTGCCCGCCATCAGCACCGCCATCGAATCTTGATTATTCGCGCGACGCATACCGACATCCGTCAGTTGCGAATAATGAATACCAGGCTTCCAAGATTCCGACACAGATAGTTGACTCGCGTCGAGGTGGTTCACAGTCATACAGGCCTATATTGTAACCCTCGCGTCATTGCGAGGGTCTCGACGACCCTCCGTTTTTTCAGTCCCAAGAACAAAAACGGTCCGGTCGTCTCGTTTAACCGTTCATTTCTAAACAAGGCGGATACGCGGTGTCTTCCACGTGGTGGCGAAATCCGCCCAAATGCGAAACCGCCTTCTTGCAGCCACGCTTCACCCGCTAACCCGATCCGCCGTCCAAAATCGGTAGCGAACTCGCCCAGTGGTCCACAGTGTATCGGTTCGATACTCTTGCATGTACTCCCCATCAAAAACGAATGTCGCCTGCGGCATAGTGCGGCCATTCGCCAGTGCACCACAGCACCGATCCGACAGTCCATCGGTCCGACAATCCATCGGTCCGACAAGGCACCGATCCGACAGTCCGCCGATCAGACCGCTTCCTTTTGTTCGCAAAGCTTCGGATTTGGGTAAGTTTCCCTCCACTGTCTTGACCGTAATTCGATGTTCATCGAAACAATGCCGTCGATCGGTGGCGGGTAAGGCGATCGGCGGCGGGTAAAACCTCGGAAACAGTCCGGGTGGCTTCCCGGCGGACTAGAATTTTGTCATCCTCGCTTCCGCCCTCACTGCAACCGAGTCACGAAACCAAAATTGAGATCGATTCGCACCAAGACAATTGGGGGGGGCAGCCTAGGCATCCTTTTCCATTGACCGAGACAGATACGACTTCCGTAGCGACACCGACGAAGGCAGCTCGAGTGCAAAACAGGCCTGCGAAACCGTGGATCGAGTTGACAATCCGTCAACGTTGTAAAACGGTGGCCGCCACCCGATTTTCGATCGCTCGTCATGTCGAAGACTTCACGCGACTGTGTGCAAGCGAACAACGCACCGATCCGCTCGAAACCGTCACTGCCGAGTTGTTTCCACTCTGCGATGCGCTGCACTATTTGGGCCGCAAAGGCGCCGCGATCTTGCGGGCTCGCCAGCTCGGCGTCGTCGGACGTCCGTTTTGGATGTGGGGAGTCCACAGTGTGGTGCAGCGCGCCCCGCATGGCACCGTACTGATCCTCGGGACGTGGAACTATCCCTTGTTTTTGGTCGGAGTTCAAGTCGCGCAGGCTCTGGCGGCTGGCAACCGTGTGCGACTGAAACCGGCCGCAGGCTGCGAAGCATTGACCCGCAGGCTCGTCCAATGTTTTTACGACGCAGGCGTCCCCGCCGATGCGTTGGTGCAACTCGATTCGTCGGTTGATTCCGCGCGACAAGCTCTGGCCACTACGTCGACGGCTTGCGGTGGCGATCGAATCGACCTTGTCGTGTTGACCGGATCGGCGAACACCGGACGCAAGATACTCGAGCAAACAGCGAACTCGTTGACTCCGGCCATCATGGAGCTAAGCGGATGTGATGCCGTCGTCGTGCTGCCCGCTGCCCCTGTCACGCGAGTTTGTGAATTCGTGAAATTCGGTCTGACGCTCAACAGCGGAGCAACCTGTATCGGTCCTCGGCGTTTGTTTGTCGAGGATTCGCCGATCGCCGACCAGCTCGTAAAAGGTCTTTGCCAACAGCTGGCCGCCATCAACACGCCATTTGCGATTCATCCGGCCGCACGCGATGGAGTGATTCAAACGATTACGAATTCGATCGCTGGCGGCGCAATCGACGCTACGTCATGTTTCGACGCCGAGATGTTGGCATCCTCGGGCAGGATGAACGCGTTGGTGCTGGACCGCGTCTGTGTTGATGACGCGATTGCATCGGCCGATCTGTTTGCTCCCGTGATCAGCGTCATTCGGTTGGCAAACATCCAAGACGCTGTCGCTGCGATCAATGGAAACCGCTATCGTTTGGCGGCATCGGTGTTTGGTCCCGATCGCGACGCGGTGGCGATGGCGAGTCAATTGGACGTGGGCTCGGTCGCGATCAACGACTTGATCGCGCCAACGGCGGACCCCCGCGTACCGTTTGGTGGACGGGGAAATAGCGGCTTTGGCGTGACTCGCGGCGACGAAGGCTTGTTGGCGATGACGGTGCCGAAGGTAACCAGCCGGCGCCGTGGCCGTTTTGCCTTGCACCTGCTGCCGCGAAACGACGCGACACGCAAAAAGATGCCCATCGTGCTGCAACTACTAAATGCCAAAGGGATCTCGGATCGTTGGCGAGCGCTGCGTCGCCTGATCTCCTGATCCCGTTGGCGCATCCAAAACGGCTCCCCAAAAAACGCCCCCACTGCCTTGCCCCTCTACTGAAACCTTTCTCGAAGAATCAAGCAACCATGAGTGTCACAAAGAAACCCGCGTGCAAAGTGATTGTCATTGGTGGCGGATTGGCGGGACTCGGCTCGGCGTGTGTGTTGGCCGCACGCGGACATTCGGTCACTTTGCTGGAAAAGAATGACTGGCTCGGTGGCAAGGCCGCGGAGCTTAGCGAGCAGGGCTATCGGTTTGATATGGGACCGACGATTGTGACGCTGCCCAGTGTGCTGCGTCGCATCTTCGCCGAAGCCGGCCGCGACATGGAGGATTATCTTTGCATGGTTCCACTGGATCCTCAGTGGCGTTGTTTTTTCGAAAAGGATAATACCGCCGATCAAACCGTGCTCGATTTGGTAGCCAACGTCGATTCGATGGTGGCCAACATCGACCAATTTACCGGTTCGCCGTCGGATGGTGCAGGTTACCGCAAATTCATGTCGATCAGCGAAAAGCTGCATGGCGTTTCCGATCGCTTCTTTTTCTGGCGTAGCGTCGGCGGGTTGCGAGATACGATGCAAGTCGGCGGAGCATTCTCGGCCGCCGTGTTGAGCGATGTGATGGCGTTGCGAATGGGCAAAAGTGTGGCGTCGGTGGTTCGACAACATGTCAGTGACACCCGTGTGGCGCAAATGATGGACCACTTTACGCAGTACGTAGGATCCTCGCCGTACGCGTCCCCCGCGGTGCTCTGCGGAATCGCGCACATGCAGACCGACGAGGGCATCTGGTATCCGATCGGAGGCACACGGGCAGTGCCCGAAGCTCTGACAAAATTGGCCGAAGAATTGGGAGTCACCTTTCGCACCGGAACCGACGTGATGCGAATCACCACCGCCTCGTCACACGCGGCCGGATCGACTCGAGTCACCGGCGTGGTGACCGCCAGCGGTGAAACAATCGAATGTGACGCGATTGTTAGTAATTGCGATGCGGTGCGAACCTATCGTGAACTGCTGGACGGCACCGCGGAATCGGCAAGGTTTGACAAATCCCGTTCCCACGAACCGGCCTGCAGCGGTGTCGTGTTGTATCTGGGACTAAATCGTCGTTATTCGCAGTTGCTGCATCACAATTTTGTCTTTTCGCGTGATCCTGAACAAGAGTTCGACTTTATCTACAACAAAGGCGAACCGGCACCGGATCCATCGGCCTATGTCTGTGCTCCGGCGATCAGCGAACCGAGTGTGGCGCCGCCCGGTTGCGAGGCGTTGTACGTTTTGGTGCATACGCCTTACTTGCGTCCAAATCATAATTGGCACGCGATGTTGCCAGCGTACCGCGAGACGATTTTGGACAAATTGGAATCGGCCGCGGGGATGAGCGGACTTCGCGACGCAATCGTCTACGAATCGGCGCTGACTCCCGAGGACATTCACCATCGCTATCGCGTGCTCAACGGCGCGATTTACGGATTGGCCAGCCACGGAAAATACTTGGGCGCGTTCAAACCGGCGAACCGCCGCCGCGATATCGCGGGCTTGTACTTGGCTGGCGGCGCGGCACACCCTGGGCCGGGAATGCCGATGGTGTTGATGAGTGGTTGGATTGCAGCCGATTCGCTGGACGCGGATTCGCCACACCAAAACGTTGGTGCGACGGTAAATCCTCGCTAAAGCCGACTCGAAAAAACAGCAAGGAAACGGAGGGGACGTCCAACCCGCCAGCCGAGAATGGGTTAAAATTTAGCGACGGACGCTGCCTTATCCCTTTTCGAACACGCTGAACGTTTGAACGCCACTAATTCCAATCATCGTGGACTCGTCATCGCTGCGGCTGTTGCGACGGCTGTCTTTCTAATTGACTGTAATGTCGAGCAAAATACCGCCGTCAGCGTGCTTTACATCGTTGCCGTCTGGATCGCCTACGCAACTCACCGCCGAAACGATGTCTTGATCGCCGCCGTCGTCTGCAGTCTGCTGACGCCGCTGGGATGGTACCTCTCGCCCGGAGACGGAGATTGGACCGAGGCGATTTGGAATCGCATTCTATCGCTGCTGGCGATCTGGATTACCGCTGGTCTCTGCTCGCGAGCGCTGTCGTTGGACGCGCAACGCAATACCAGCAATTTGCTCGGCGAACATTTGCAGCAGGAATTGAAATCCGAGCACAGCCGTTTCACGGAGGTCCAAGAACGTTGCCAATTGACCATTGATGCCGCTCTGGATGCGGTGATCATGTTCAACGATCGCAGCCAGATCACTGAATGGAACAAACAAGCCGAGCACACGTTCGGTTGGACACGCCAGGAGGCATTGGGGCAATCGTTAGCGGAGTTGATTATTCCCGAACGCTTCCGAGCAGAGCATCTTCGTCGTCTGCAACATTTTGACCAAACCGGCACCGCCACGATCAAGAATCAACGCGTGGAAATGTCCGGTATACGCCGCAATGGGGAAGAGTTTCCGATCGAATTGAGCATGATCGTGCTCCGCTGCACCGACGGCAACCAATACAGTGCCTTTATCCGCGACATCACCGATCACAAAGCGACGCTCGAGGAGCTGCAAAAACGTGACCAGCAAATCACAACACTCCTGAATTCGACCGCCGAAGGCATCTACGGTATCGATCTGCAGGGGCGATGCACGTTTGCCAACACGACTTGCGCCCGCTTGCTTGGTTACGAGACACCGGAAGAATTGTTTGGAGCCAATATGCACCAATTGATTCACCACACCCGCACCGACGGCACGCCGTATCCCCAATCCGATTGCCGGATCTACAAAGCGTTTCGCAATAGCGAGAGTGTGCACGTAGACGACGAGCACTTTTGGCGAAAGGACGGCAGCTCGTTTTCGGTTGAATATTGGTCCTATCCGGTCCATGTCGAAGGCACGCTGGGCGGATCAGTGGTGACATTCGTCGATACATCGGATCGGAAACGACGCGAACACCTACAAACCAAAATGTACGAGGAGCTCGAAGACCGAGTCGCACTGCACGATCAAGAGCTTGTTGCGATGCGAGACCGTTTGGATTTGGCGCTCGAAGGCGCCAATGTGGGATTGTGGGACTGGGATGCCGTCACCAACGAAGTCTACTTTTCCAAGACTGCCAAGACGCAATTGGGCTATGATCCGGAGATGCCTTGGACCAATTTTCGCGACTGGGAAGCTCGACTTCATCCGGATGACCACGACGAAGCGCTGCAGTGCGTCAAGAAATACTTTGCCGAACGGGGCGATGTGTACCAATCGACGTTTCGCCTACGCTGCGAAAATGGCACCTATCGCTGGATTCTGTCCCAAGGGCACGGCGAATTTGACGAATCGGGAAACCCTATCCGATTGATCGGCGTGCATATTGACATCCACGAACAGATCGAAAACGAAAAGATTCTCGAGTGGCTCAACGGCGAACTGTCACGGACCGTCGATGCGTTGCATTCAAGCAACATTGATTTGCAGCAATTTGCCTACGTCGCCTCTCACGACCTTCAGACTCCGCTGCGAGCCATCGCTAACTTTGCCCAGTTCTTGCAAGACGATTATGCAGGAAAATTCGACGCTACCGCGGACGACTATCTGCAGCGGATTGTGCAGGGAGCTCACCGGATGCAGCAGTTGATTCGTGATCTGTTGGGCTATTCTCGCGTCGAATCCCGAGCGGCCCCCTTCCAACCAACGTCTCTGAATGATGCGTTCGACGACGCCCTTGAGATGTTAAGTTCCTCGATTGCCGAAACGGGGGCTCGCGTGACACGTGATGATTTGCCTACGATTCAGGCCGATAAGTCGCAAATGGCTCAACTGTTGACCAATTTGATTGGCAACGCCGTCAAGTACCACGGCGACGAACCGCCCGAGGTGCACGTGTGGGCCGAAACCAGCGACGAATTTCACACCCTTTTCGTGCAAGACAACGGCATCGGTATCAGCCCGCAGCACCACGAACGCGTGTTTGAAATTTTTCGTCGCTTACACACTCAAACCGCTTACCCCGGTACCGGAATTGGATTGGCCGTTTGCCGCCGTATCGTCAACCGCCATGGCGGAGAAATTTCAGTAAAATCGCAAGAAGCCAAAGGAAGTACGTTCGTGTTTACGATCCCGGTAAACCATTCTCCGATTGACCAATTCGACGCCGAGAGTCCCGATGCGATCAGCATCGGACACGACAACGCAATGGGGGACACATGAAAATCGCCGATAGTGGTCGACCGGCCGAAGTGCTGTTGGTCGAAGACAACGAAGACGATGTGATCATCACGCGACGTGGCTTCAACAAGTCGGATCTGCCGGTAAATCTTCATCGCGTCGAGAATGGTGAAGAGTGCATGCAGTTCCTGCGGAAATCAGGTCCCTATGTCGATGCCCCCACCCCCGATTTGATCCTGCTAGATCTGAATATGCCGGTCAAAGATGGCCGCGAAGTGTTAGCGGAAATCGTCGCCGACGAACAACTTCGCCGCCTCGCCGTCGTCGTGCTGACCACATCCGAGTCGGACCAAGACCTGTTGACGATGTACGACTTGCGATGCAGTTCGTACATCTTGAAACCGGTCGACTTCAAACAATTCCAACAGGTGATCAAGTATATCGGCGAATACTGGTTCACCATCGTGGTCCTGCCCAACGGCAGATCAAATTAAGATCCGTCCGCCATCGTGGGATTGCGTTCCAGGGCCGTCAGTCACCGCACGCCATTGATCGAGTTTGGTAGCGGTGCGGCGCAAGCCGCCCGGTCAAAATCGAACGTTTTACTCGCTGCAACCGGACGGCTTGCGCCGTGCCGCTACCAATGTAGATGGCGTTGCCCGCGGCACAGCGACCGCTTCGTTCGTCGCTCTGCCGGACCTGCCCCCTGTCATCTCGGGCCAAAAACGTCAGAATCTGACATTAATCGTCCCTGAAGAATCCCCCGCAGTTTTCCGTTCTTATCTATGACCTCTGCTTCCAATCGCGGCGTTTTTATTGTCATTGACGGCATTGACGGTGCCGGAAAATCGACCCAAGTCCAACGATTGTGCGATTCGCTGCGTGAACAAGGCTTCGGAGTCACCCAATCACGCGAACCGACCGACGGACGATGGGGCAAGATGATTCGCAACAGCGCCACGACAGGCCGATTGTCGTTGGACGACGAGCTCAGTGCTTTTGTCAACGATCGTCGTGAACATGTTTCCACCCTCATTCAACCCGCACTCGGCGCCGGCCAAATCGTGATCGTCGATCGCTATTTCTATTCGACCGTCGCGTACCAAGGTATCCGGGGCGCTGATACCGCAGCCCTGTTGTCTCATATGCGGGCCGAGTTTCCGATCCCTGATCTGACGCTATTCTTTGATTTGCCGGTCTCGGTGGCACTGCAGCGGATCTCGGAAACACGAGGCGAGGTGCCGAACGAGTTCGAGCAAGAAGACGCGCTCACCGAAATCCGCAAAACGTTCCATCAAATGGCCGCCGAGTGTGATGAGGTGCAATTGCTTGATTGCACCCCGACCATGGACGCCGTCACTGCGGACATCGCAGCCCGTGTCGCTCAAGTACTTGCATCACGTCAGTAAACTACAAAACGCGAAGCGCCGCTAAATCGCTCTGCGACTGCGAATCACCCGCCGTACCATCGCCGCGACCACCATGACGGGAATGCCCAGCGCGATGATCCAAGGAATCAAGGCGATGAGTGCAATCAGCATGCTTTCGCCGAGTTGACGCAGCGAACGCAGTGATCCGCTAAACGCTTTCGCAATGCGGTCTGTGAATGTCGGTGCCGCCGGCGGAACGTATTCTTTTTCCTCGCGGACGTTAATCGTCACCGTTGCCAAGGCGGTACGATCGGCAAGCACTCGCAGTCGGCCTTCCATCCGTTCGATTTCTTCTCGTACGCGTGCCAGTTCACGCTCGATTTCCAATACATCCGACAACTTGCCCGTCCGCTCTTCTAACATCGTGATGATGCGATCCTCGAGTTTGCGGTTGTTACGCACACGTGCCTCGACATCAACGTATTCCTCCGTCACATCCTGAGCATCCTCGCGTCGTGATTCAGCGAATCCCAAACCGCTGACGCCACTAACAAATTCGTGATAGCGATCGACCGGAACGCGAATCACCCAAGCCCCACTTTGACGATCGTTGTAACGGCGATCGGTCTCACTTTTAGAAATAAACCCGTCGACGGATTCCACTAGCCGAGGCAACGCGGCTTCAAAATCAGCGTAAGCCTTGACGATCAATCCAAGCGATGTGTTGTAGATGATCCGCCGCTTGGTCTTCGTATTCGACTTGGTCTTTGCGGATGTTTGATCGTCGGAATCGCCATCGTCGCGCTGCGTTGTCGATTCCGTCATGCTCGCCAAACTCTGCCCCTGGCGTCTCGTCCCCTCTGCGCTAACCCCCGACTGCGACTCATACGTCGTCGCCGGCTGGACCATGTCCAATTTCCCCGAAAATCGCGAATTTGGACTCTCACCGCACCCCAGGATCATCACAGCAAACATGATGATGACTAGCGTGCGTTTCCAGGCAAAACGGGATTGAAATAGCATCGTGGTGCTCTCTTTCTCATACATTTGTCAATACGATCACCTCGAGTGCGCGAGGCCCTATCGATACGACGATTCAGTCGCCTCTGCGGATTTTTAAAAACCATTGAATTCGCAAAGAAGTGTGGAGGAAACTTGCGGATTCCGGATAGGGTGCGGGCGATGGCGTTCATTGATTGCGAAAGATGCCATCAAAACGATGGTCAAAAGACGGGTGCGACGTATGGCACGCGATCCCCCCGCTGAGCAAACTTCACTCCCTACAAACCGTTTAATCGGTCCAAAGTGCCGACGTCCGGCACTGATTCGCGCCGTTCAGCAAGCTCAGTCGCATACCGATGCAATTCACGTCGCATGCTTGGAACTGAGTGTCTCTCGTTTTTGCGCGACGAAGTCCGTATTGGATTCGCCGATCGCTTGCCGACGTCTTTGCCGCTTTCAACTTAATGTCCACCTCTCTACCTCCTTCCGTAAACACGCCTCCGCGTCAATCGGCTCTGCCGCTTGCTGCTGCGTCGACGTCCGCTGCGCGGCCGGTGGAAGTGTTGGATGGTAAGATCATGATTGTCGATCATGAGCCGGTGAACGTCTTGGTTGCCAAAAAACACCTGCAAGCGGCTGGATACAGTAATTTTGAGACGACCGTCGACACCGCCAACGCATTACAGTCGATTATTGCAGCGGGTCCCGACGTCTTGCTGCTCGACGTGAACATGCCCAATGCGAACGGCATCGACATTCTGCGTGACCTACGAAATCGTCCCGGATTCCGCCATCTTCCGGTACTGATTCTGACCGCAAACGACGATGCTTCGGTCAAGCTGTCTTGCTTGGAACTCGGCGCCACCGACTTTTTGATCAAACCCGTTGATCCAATGGAATTGGCGCCTCGTGTTCGCAATGCGCTACAGAACAAGTGCTACCAAGACCAACTGCAACATCACACCGAAGACCTCGAAGAAACGATCCAACAACGTACTGCGGATTTAGAGCGATCACGTCGCGAAGTCATTTACTGTTTGGCTCGCGCTGCCGAACTGCGTGATAACGACACTGGAAATCACGTGATTCGAGTCGGTCGCTTTGCAGGGTTGATCGCCAGCAAACTCGGGCTTCCGGATTGGTATGTCGAAGACATTGAGCTTGCCGCCCAACTTCACGATGTTGGTAAAATCGCGGTGCCCGACGCAATCTTGCTGAAACCCGGCCGATTGCTGCCGAGTGAATTTGCCGTGATTCAAACTCATGTCAAACTCGGTCACCAAATTATCAAACCCCATACGATCAACGACGGCAGTTCGCGGCGACGTTCGTCAAAAGAGGAATGCCCGGTCCAACGCGACAGTGGTTCGTTGATGCGATTGGCCGCCAGTATCACACAGACGCATCACGAAAAATTCGACGGTTCAGGCTATCCATTGGGGTTGGCTGGCGAAGACATCCCATTGGAAGGCCGCATCACCGCCGTGGCGGACGTCTATGACGCACTCGCATCCGAACGTCCTTACAAACAAGCGATGCCACGCGAGAAATGTTTCTCGATCCTCGAAGAGAGCCGCGGCACCCACTTTGACCCCCGAGTCTTGGACGCCTTTTTCGCTGCGGTACCCGAGATTTTGAAGGTCCAAGCCGAGTACCGGGACCATTACAACCACGATGCCGCGTCCGACGCTGGGTCTGCGTAACGATCGGCAACCGAATCGAAGGATTCGGTAAGTCGGGTTACCAGCTATCTTGAACCAACAATTCACCGTCGGCACGGTCGCCGAGTTGCGTGAACAATGCCGGGTCAATCGATTGACTTAGGAATCGTGTCGAACCGTCCGCGAAACCAAAGTTCCCGCCGCCTTGATGCGAGCTTCCAAAACCGCCCACTTTGAGCGACCCCAATTCACGATCGCTTTGAATACTGAGATCAAAATAGCGATCGGGACCTTCGATCTTCGAGCCCGTATTGCGAAGCGTCGCTCGAGTTCCGGAACACCATCCAAGTGAATTGCGGTACGGAATCATTTCGCCAATCATGATGGTTTGCGAGCTACCGTCACGGATGTCGCTGTATCGCAAATGGCTGTTTAAAAACAGCATCCCATTGTTGTTCGAGTCGATCGGAGCCTCGACCGAATGATGGCAGCCCGCATAGTTCGAGATCGCCGCATACCCCGGTTCCATGCTGTCGCCGAGCGGAATCGAGAAGTCGGACTTTACCGACGGAAACGATGGACATAAGTACGTGGGCACGTTTCTTACCCGTACCGGGCTATTGACCGTGGCATAGACACCGGCTTCCTGATCAAAGTGCTCAAACATGCTTTGCTGCTCAATGAACGGCAAGATTTGCACCATCCAACTAATGTGCTTGCCAATCGGCTCATTCCTCACGGGGCCTGTTTCGCTGATCACGCCGGCCGGCAACCGCTCGTGACTGAAATCGTGATGATGCACCGAGAGCCCAATCTGCATCATATTGTTCAGACACGAGGATCGACGAGCCGCCTCGCGGGCCGCCTGCACAGCGGGTAACAGCAAACCAACCAAGACTCCAATGATCGCGATCACGACCAACAATTCCACAAGCGTGAATCCGCCGCTTGACGGGTTGGTGCTGTAGCCCCGACGCGAACGGAGGTTGGGAATAGCGTTGGGAGAAAGGGTCGAAACGAGCCGATTCGTTGTTCGTTTATACATGGTTCTACTCATCGTTGGTTGCTGCGGAATGAGGATTTGATTTTGAAACTTGGAACGTGTAACTTTTTTGTGTGCGGGTTGCGATTTCCATTGCGGCACTGTCCACCGATCGTGCCAACGTGGCAATCACATCGACCGAGACAAGATTCGAAGCGTCGTCACCGCCGGCGGCCGGAGCAACGCTGATTTCAACGTTGGCTTTGGCATAGCGTGAGTTCTCAAACGCGGGGATCCAATTTTCGCCTTCGTACGAATCGTCTGCGGCGATCCGAGTGATCGCGCGGTTGATCCCCGCATCCAACAACCACTCGGTTTGCATTGTTTGATGTCGACGCACGGTTTCACGCTGTGCCCGCACCGCCGATGCCACGCTAGTCATCACAAGTGTTGACACCACAATCAAACAAACAAGCGTACAGATAAGCACAACACCGCGACGCCCGCTTCGGTTGCGACCACCAATGGCTACTGGGATGGAAGTAGAAATAGGTCTCATGGTGACTCCTGGGCACGTGTCACAGCGTCCTCGCGATCACCGAGATTTACCAAACGACGGTAGCGACCGGCGGACGCAGTGATTTGCCGATCCACACGTTCGGAGTAACCGCGTTGATCGGGAACGAAGCGGATTTCGAGCGTTGCTTGCTGCTGATCTTGCTTCTTGGAAAACGTCGCGACATACGATTCGGCTAGCGTGTAGCTTTCCCGCCGCATCGTGTTTCCATCGCGGTGTTCTCGGCGTATCACATCGTTTCCCTCGCTTCGATAGTCCACCATGTGTCCGTCATTTCGCACCACAACAAACGACTCGGCTGTACTACGGACATCATCACTGTGATGCACATCCCAGCGGAATTGTTCGACTAAACGCTGCGAATCACGATCATGACTTGCACGTTTGCTTGAGACATTGGACATCGTCATCGTTTGGTGAACCAATCCCATCGCTAGCCCCAACAGCGTACTGCCAGCGGCCATCGACACGATCAATTCAATTAGAGTGTGTCCTTGGTGATGTCGGTTCATTAATCGTCCTCGCTTTTGAGCCAACCCACCAACGTCAAAGGTTCCGGGTTGCCGACGCGTTTCCAGTCGATGGATAAATGCAATTGCGTTTCGTTGTCGCTGCGGACAATTTTCGCTTCCATCACAGCATCGGGAAGCAACGCACGTGCGGCGTCGGACACGGCAACCACATCGGCTTCTTTTTCGAGCTCCTCGGTCGGCAATGCGATTAACCGTTCCATGTGATTGGTCAATTCATCAAGTGCCATTTGGCGATGCCGCGTCTGTTGCCACAGTCCTCCACAGCGAACCGTTAACGGTGCGACCAAGCCGACGCCGCTGACCACCAAGGTCGCGGTGACCATCAGTTCAAACAACGTAGCCCCGCGACGCTGGCGAGGTCGCCCAAGCCGCTGTCGACCGCCGATTTGTCTTGTAATAATGTTCATAATTCAAATTGAGGCTTCGAAACAAAATAGGTCAGCTGAATCAGGAACTCAAAGAACCCCACGCACACTAGCACCACGATGGATGCGACCAGAATGATCAAGACAGGATGCACAAGGCTCAGCCACCGCTCACAACGACGATCAAATTGCTCGCGTTTCCACTGTCCCAAACGCCGCAACATCCAACTGATTGCCGGCTTCGAATTGAGCCGTGTGATCGCAGTTGCCTCAGCCGCGGTGATCAAACGTGCGTCGGCCATGCTGCTCCATAAATCGGCCCCTTGTTCGACTTCGTTGCGAACCAGTAACAAACGTTGGCGAATGCGTGGATCAAAGTGATAACGAGCCAGCGTCGACACCGCGCTTGGCATGGGACGTCCGGCATCGATGCTATCGGCCAACACACGCAAGAGTTCCGCATTGCGTCCCGTCGCGTCTGCCGACGGAATCATTCGATTGGCGAACCGACGAAGTACGTCTGAAAGCGGACTAAGCGCCAACACGACCGAGGCAATGAAGGCGAGTCCTATCCACAACCCGGCGTTAGAAACAAACGCACTCAGACTATTCAGCAAATGGAATGTCCAAGGGAGTACAAATTCACCATCAGCATCACCGACTTCGTTGACCATCTTCAAAAGCATCGGAACCAAACTGGTCAGTACCAACAGTAAGATCGGCGTCATCACCATCGCGATGATCGCCCCGTAAATCACGATCTGGCGCAGATGCGACTGGCGGCGGTTCAGTGATTCGTCGTGGTGTTGTGCCATCCGTGCGAGTGTTTGCGGCAGCGTCCCATTTTGGGTCGCCACACGAATCGCCAACACCGCGTCCTGGGTGAGTACTGTCGGCGTTTGCTCGAGCGCCTCGACTAGCGAACTGCCTTCGCCAAGACGTTTTGCCAGCCGAAGCAGACGACGACGATAAGAACCACGGTGTTCTTGAGCCAGATTGCCAACGACTCGCGGCATATCCAGACGCTGGGACATTGCCACCGCTAACATTCGAATCAGCGATTGCTGACACATGCTGCGAGTGTCACTGGGCCACCACGGCATTAACTTCCACCGCCGAGTCCAGGTGTAAAAAGCAATCAAAATTGAGTCGATCATTAGGACAACCCCGTAACAAGGCTAACGAGGGGTGTGAATAGCGAAAACACGACAAACGCTACGACCGCGGCGACCATCACCGTTGCAAGCGGTGACGCAATGCCGCTCATCCAATTGACTCGTGTCCGCGCCCGCTGGCGATACATCGTCGATATTTCACGTAACACGACCGTGTTGGGTTTGATCTCCGGCGCGACCGAAAGTACATCGATGACATTCGCAGGCAATTGATGTGATACCGAGGATTCATGCAGGGGCATCGAGCCTTGATTCGCATGATTCGCTAGATGGACGGCAAGGTTTCGAAGGTGCCGGTTACCACAGGTCTGTCCTGCGAACCACAACGATTCGGGCACCGATGCGCCCATCTCGAGCATCTCGGCTAATTGGTTCACAAACTTGGCCATTGCCGCCACGCTGCCGGTATTGCCCGCCGCAAAACGGCCAAACAAACGCAGTCCCAATGAGAAACGAAGGCATAGCTGATAGACGCCAAACACGGCGGCGACGGTTGCCGCAATAACCGCTAATGCAGTAAGTGGATCGTTGGTAATCGATTCGCTAATCCAAATCAGCAGCAGCGTCGGTGCGGGTAGCTGCAAACCGAACTCGTCGTACATTTTCGCGAAGGAGGGAACCACGGTGAAAGCCAACACCACCAACACGATCAACGCGAGCGACACAACAATGGTCGGATACAACATCGCAAAGCGAAATTGCGACCGCGAGTCGGCTTCGGCGTTTGCGTACGCGACGGCATTGATCATGATTGCGGCATGAGACGTTTTTCCGCTGGACGCGCTGGCGTGGGTCAACCAAACGGCAGTCGCGGGATCACTCAACAATGTGTTTGCCGAAGCACCCGCTCGCAGCTGATCAACCACATGGATTAGCTCTCGGCGGCTCTTGCCACGCGGCATCTCGTCGGCGACGGCTGCCAGCACCGAAATCAATTCATCGCGATGCAACAACATGTGATCCACATGTTTGCGTATCGTCGACTCGGGCGATGGGACGTAAATTGGCATTGCAAATGAAGAAAATAATGGAACAGCGTCAATGACCGGACAACAGCACAGGCCCCACGACAAGGACTCTGCGATTTACGCGAACGCTAATACGCCGAGAAAATGAACCCAAGGCAAAAACAGAGACAACGCGTAGAGCAGCACGATGATTCCTCCCACCACCGCGGTGGCGATCGAGGGCACGAGAAATCGCCAAACGGCCGCTAAACGCTCGGCCTTTTGCCGATACATCGCTGCAACAAATCGCAGCACCTCGCCGCGGGACGGGTCATCCACGCCTTCATCAAACGCCCAACGCAGCAGCGGTGCCGCATCGAAGCGGGCCGCCGTCGCTCGGTCCTCGGTTGATTCCGCAGTGTTGTGAACGCCGCAAATGACGAGGGCGTCTGACAGCGGGATCCCCTGCTCGATCAATCCCGCCATCTGCTCGGCCAACTCCGAATTCTTAATTGCACGCCGATATCCTTTCCCGCCGGGAACGGCAGCCCAATCCAAACGATCACGGTACGCTCGCCAACCCAACCAACCGATTGCCCCAAGGATCAACAAAACGGTCAGCCAAACGGCCATCCAATCGCGTAACACCTCAAGCAGCAAAAGCACGGAACCTTCTTGAATTCCCATGTCCCGGTAAAACGATTCAAACTGTGGCGTGGTGAACGAAAGCGTGAAAACAAACGCCACCAGCGCCAACAAAACAATGATGGCCAATTGAAACAACCATTGGCTCACATTTCGTTTCAACACTCGCTGCGACCGTGCTGCCGCCGTCGCCGCATCAAGTGCGGCCGCCGAATCTCCGGTGCGTAGTAGCGTCAGCAGCGATTGCCGATATTGGGGCGAGATCGCCGGATCCTCGGCGATCGCCGCTTGCACCGTATCACCGCGTGCGACACGTACCCCGATTCTGGCATTTAGCTGAGAAACCGTCTTGTCAACCGATTGCGGCGTCCCTTCGGAATGAATTGCGACCGGCAATCCTGAGTCGGCGATGAGCACCAACTGTTCGTTAAAATCGACAATCTGATCAAACTCAGTCACTTGAGGGGACGTCCCGCGTGGAAAAGAGGAATGAGAATGGTAGCGATGGATTGGGTGTCATTGCGCAGCATCACTGCAGACGACGCAGCGTGTCTTCGGATGGCGATTCTTACCCAGCGGGGTCGCTGCCGAGGATCATCGAGGCAAACGAAATCGACTTGCCTGTGTTTGCCGCAATTGGCTGAATGCTTCACACATGCCCCATTGGGGACCGATATCCGATCGTCTCGACAGCTCCGCCGCCTTGCGATGCACCTCAACGGATGTCGCGCCGCTGAAACGCGACTGATAATCGCCCAGCAACTCGACCACGGGTGAGGCAAGACAAAACATTAGCAGGACGCAGACGAAAAAGCCGCCCATGCGTCGCTCCAACAAAGTATCGTCACAGACGCTTCGTGCCGCCTCGAGCGTGCGAGGACGCAAGTCATCGGAAACACGGACATAGCTGCCCGCCGCCCGAATCCGTTGCTCTATTTCATGCAAATCGTGGTTGTCGTTATCAAAGTCCGCGTCATGATGCGACTCACTCATGAGCGACCTCCGCATCGTTAGCGTGAAGTTTATCGGCCAATTTTCCGATCGCGTATCGATAGCGACTCGCCGCTGTCGACGGTGTAATTTCGAGCACCGATGCAATCTGGGCAAACGTCATCTCTTCCCAAATTTTCAGCACAACGACTTCGCTTTGTTCCGCTGGTAGCGTCCGCATCGCAGCCCAAACGGCGCGATGTTGATCTTCGAGCTCGATCGAATCCACGACGCGCCGCGTCAATAAATCAGTCAAATTGCCCACGAGCGACCATCGCTGTTTCCGTCTCAGGATCACCAGCGATTCGTTGCGAACCATGCTCAGCAAATAGCCCCAAGGCTGTTCAGCAGCGGCGAGTTTTTCGGGTTCCACCGCAACGCGGACGAGTGCGGTTTGCACGGCATCTTCGCCGTCATGCTGGTTTCGGGTGATCGTCGTGGCGTAGCGAACCAATCGCTGAGCGGTCAAGTCGTACAGCCCCGACAATGCCGGAGCACTGCTTTCGGCAATTCGCTGGGCATGCAACCGCACGCGTTCGGAAAAGGTTTCAAAGTTAGCCATCAGACCTAAGGATGCGCGAAGGCGGCCCATTTGTCTAACGTTTGAGAAAAATACTCGATTTATCTCTCAAATTTATCAATCAACCGGCTCGATCGACGACGAAATGCCCACATTCACCGAGTTTGACCAGGTTTTCTGCCACCGCTACACCAAGTTTGTTGGGAGAGAGGTGACAGCAGAATAGGCCCTAATAAAAACTTTTCCTCGATGCCCGACGTCAACACGAACGTTTCAACGTCCCAGTTCTACAACCGAGACCATCCACTTAGCGTCAAAGTCGATGTCACGGGGCAACCAGATACCCAGCTACTTAACTGCCAACATTCGCTCCAATGCGACGAGACTCCATTTGGAAATCTCGGCGTCGACCTCGATCTTGTTGACGATCGCTCCGTCACGGAGATTTTCCAGCGTCCAACAGAGATGTGGCAGATCGATCCGGTACATCGTGGCACACATGCACACGACCGGGCTGAGGAAATGAATTTCCTGCTCGGGATGCTCGGCCTTCAACCGGTTGACCAAGTGCAATTCGGTTCCGATCGCCCACTTGGTTCCCGCAGGGCTGTTGCGAACCGTGTCGATGATCTTTCCCGTGCTGCCGGAAACGTCTGCGATATCGTTGACTTCGCGAGGACACTCAGGATGCACCAGGATCTTGATTCCAGGATGCTGTTTGCGGAACCCATCGACATGTTCGGGGCGAAACATTTGGTGAACGCTGCAGTGTCCCTTCCAAAGGATCACTTTGCTTTTTTCCAAGCCGGCCTCGGTATTGCCACCTAGCTCGAGTGCATACGGATCCCAAACCGGCATCTGATCTTCGCCGATCCCCATGCTCAGTGCCGTGTTGCGACCAAGGTGTTGGTCGGGAAAAAAGAAAACACGGTCGCCGCGCTGGTAAGCCCATTCCAAAACGGCTTTAGCGTTGCTGCTGGTACAAACGATGCCGCCATGTCGACCGCAGAACGCTTTCAGACTGGCGGCACTATTGATGTAAGTCACCGGGATGACGCGTTCGGTGTCGATCACTTCGGACATGTCTTCCCATGCCGCTTCGACTTGTTTGATCGCGGCCATGTCGGCCATCGAGCAACCAGCGGCCATGTCGGGCAACAGCACCGTGACGCGTTGGCCATCACGTTCGGCCAATTTATCGGGGCGATTTGCTAAGATGTCGGCCGTTTCAGCCATGAAATGCACGCCACAAAAAACGATCGTGCGGCAGGTGCGACTGGCCGCTGCCATCTCGCTCAGCTTGTAGCTGTCGCCGCGAAGATCGGTGTGCGCGATCACTTCGTCTTGTTGATAGTGATGTCCCAGGATCAGCAGCGAATCGCCGAGCTCGGTTCGAACCGCTTCGATGCGGGTTTGCAATTCTTCGGGCTGAAGCGTGCGGTAAGACGCCAGCGAATGGATCGCGTCTTTGTCGTGTTGGGTAATAGTCGCGTTCAACGGTGGTCCTTCGATAACAAAAATAGTCGCCTGGACGATAGCAGCCGCAAAACGGCTCTTCGCCACTGTTGATTGTACCCCTAAAACCCATGTTTGATCGATGGGCCCTAGCCGGAAGCTGCGCCGACGACGATTATTCGCCCTCGCTTTCCTCGGCAATCTTCTCTTTCAGCAACCGCACCGCAGTGCGGTAGATTTCGACTTCGGGGGCCAATTCGGCGGCTTTTTCCAGCTGGGTCAACGACTCGCCGTATTTTCCGGCCTGATACAACGCCAATCCGTAGCGGTATTGCAGATGGGCGTTCTCGGGCACCAAGCCAGCATCCCGTGCGATTAGCGGAAGTTCGGCCGCACGAAGCTGCTTGGCAAGCGCCGTCATTTCCGCCGCTTGCGGTCCGTTGGACTGGGCCAACGTATCCAACAATTCAGCAAAATTGGACCTCGCCCCCGTCGTATGCGGCTCAATTCGGATCGCGTCTTGATACGATTCGATCGATTCGCCGTAACGGCCGAGCTGCTCGGCCAGCGATGCCCATGCCATGTGGGCGCCCGCTCGATCGGACGCGTTCATCAACGTCGCTTTGACATTGCGAGCCGCCAATTCGACCTGGCTACGCTTGTTTTCGTCCAACTGGCGCAGAGCACCGGTTGCGATCATCACCCGAGTGGCTTCGTCACGCACCGGTTTCGATTCGTCCTCGATTAACGGGAACAAATCCTTCGCAATCCGCTCAGGCGACGCCATCATGTAGACCGACACGGCCGCGGTGCGGACCAGCGGATGTTCGGTTTCGTTCTTCAGCATTTCGCGAGCCACCGGCAGCGCCTCGGCAACACCCGATTGACCAAGTTCCGACAGCGCAGTGGCGCGAGCGTAGGCGGGAACCTTATCGTCGGTCTCTTTTACCAATTCGATCATGGCATCGACCGCCCCAGCCTTGCCGGCACGAAACGCCGCGATCGCTTCGCCAAAATGAGGCGGCGTTGCACGCTGTTCGCCGTACCATTTTTCGCACGCATCGTCACACCACTTGTCGACTTTGGCAATCGCCTCAGCGAGTTCGTCGTTCCCCATTTCGGCCAATCGCAACCAATCCGCGTACTCCTTCGCCTTCTCGCTTGTCGCAGGATCCAAATCCTTGCGTACGTCTTCGACATGGCAACTGCTACATGCATTGGGCGTTCCGATTTTTACAGAAAGATCGGGACGAGGAATACGCAAACTATGGTCACGCCGTGGATCCACTTCCATATACGTCGTATGCGGCATGTGACAATTGACGCACATTGCACCCTCTGTGCCAGGCACGTGGTGATGATGCGACGGCACGTCATATTTGCCGGCCGCGTGTTGGTGACAGGACGTGCAGGTTTCGTTGCCTTTGTGCTTGAGCTCTAACGAGTGCGGATCATGACAATCGCTGCAGCGGATGTTTTTGTGATACATCTTGCTTTGGATGAACGAGCCAAACACGTAGACCTCGTCTTTGATTTGACCGTCGGCGTGATAGGTCGCGGGGCTCATCAGCTCCAACGCATAATGGTCAAAATAAGTATCCCCGCCATGAAAGTTACCATCCAAAACACCACGTCGACTGTGGCATGGAGCGCACGTTTGAATTTGCGGTTCGTTGCTTTCGCCTTTCAGTTTGGTCAGCCCGTATCCGTAGCGGCGATCCCAGAACAGTGATTTGCTGTTGGCAAGTTCCACATGCATGCTGCCGGGACCATGACAGGCCTCGCAGCTGACGTCGATCTCTGAAAACGTCGTGTGGTAACGGTTCGCTTTGGGGTCAAAGTTCGTTTTCAAATTTGTCGAATGGCAATCGGCGCACATCGTTTGCCAGCGCTGGGCGATCCCGGTCCAGTGCAGCGGGTCATCGGGCTCGAGTTTATCGTTGACGTCCGGCGGACGAAGATAGAACCATCGCTTCGCTTTCGTATCCCAGCTGATCCTCAGCACCTGCAAACGCGACAATTCGTTTTCGGGCATGTCGTCGCTGCGATCAAATTCGACCATGTACTGCTGAAGCGGCGTAACCCCAAAGACGTACTTGACCTCAAAGTCTTCCATCTTGCCGCTGGGGCCTTCGGTATAAACCATAAACCGCTCGCCATCGCGATACATGCGGTTGACCAAACCATCGTGCTCGAAAGTGACGTCATTAAAATCACCGAGCACCGTTTCGTCGGTCGCGACGTCCATCGCCAAATCGTGATGCGATCCCTTGAACGCCTCGGCTTGGTCGCGATGGCAATCGATACATGCACTGCGGCCGACAAATTGTGCTTCGATACCCGCAGGTTTCGCCGACCAATAGTCAGCGAACACGCCCCCGCCTAGCAGTAGGATCAAACCACCGATCGCAAGCGGCATTATCGGAAGCGTCTGTTTTGGCGTGGAGGATGTTTTGGACAAAGTCGACGTGGGGAACAGAGAGCGAATGAGAGAGGGGGGCAGCATCGTCCCGGAGCGAGCGAGCCGATCCATGATACGCAGAAATCGCCGCTATTGTTTCGTCGCGGGGGCAGATTCGCCAAGCAAACGCCACGCTTCATGACGCATTTTTTCCACAAGTTCGGTTCGTGCGGAATCTCGGGGCTCGATCCGGTTTAACAGACGGGCCGAACGCAACAGCGACTCGGCCGCTCGGGCGCTGGCATCTCGATCGTTGCCTGCCGCCGACGTGGGGGTGTCCAGTGCGGGGTCGAGCGAAGAACCGTCCAAGATACTGCCGCGCGACTTGATGATGCCAAGCACGTCGTCCAGCAGCGGATCGGACGAGCGGACGTCATCGGATGCCCCTTCCAAGACACTGCGGATCTTTGACTCGATCGGGTTCGGAGTCGAACTCGGCTCGGGCGATGCCTCGGCGGGTGAGGTTTCAGTGGGTGATGTTTCAGCGGGCGCCGCTTCCAGCGGTGCTGGTTCCGCCGGGGATGTTTTTGTGGGCACCGCAGGCGGCTGAGCGGAGGGGGGGAAATCGATACGCGATTGTGCAAACGAAACGCCCAGCGTCACGATCAACAATCCCGTGGCAATGACCGTGCGTCGCAGGGAAGAGGTAAGCATGATCGGCTCTTTTGGGAAAAAAACGAAAAATCAGACGTTGCGAGAACCAATGGTCGCCAAGCGATATCGCTACCGCTTCAGGAGCGCGGTGGCGACAAGACAGCGATCGCAGCCCGCTTGCTGCAATAGCTTAACGTCGGAGGCGTCTCGTATACCACCGCCCGAATAAAGTTTGACGCTAGGGAAATGCCGACGAATTCGCGAGCAAATCTCGGCAATCGAAGGACCACGTGACGTCCCCACTGTCGCTGTGTCCAGCGCCACCACTCGGTCGATGCCAAGTTGGTCCGCGAATTCCAGCCAATCGCGTTCAGAATCCCAATCGCCACCAGAATCCCAATCGTCATCTGAATCGTCGCCCCCTACAAAAACCCCTTGGCGATAATCCATCCCCAAAACAAGCTGCGAATAATCCAACGCTCCTTCGAATCGCCGCAGCGACGTCGCATTCGTGGCACATTCGCTCGCAACGATCACAAACACATTGCTCCGCCGCCGAACCGATTTTAACAACGAGGCCACCGTATCGCGCTCGGGCAACCCAATGTCGACGAGTATCTCGTCCAGATCGCTGTGGGGTGAAATCAAACGCTCAAGCAACGCAATTTGCGGCTGGCCGAGAAGGATCGAGTCTAAATCGGCGATGTAGAGTGATCGGATTCCGAGACTTCGGTAGTGAGCGACCAAAGCAAATGGATCGCCGGCGGTTTTCCCCCCGATCGCTATCGGCTGATACGCTTGCCGGTTACCGGCGACCGCGTGCACGGCGATTCCCGCCTTCAAATCGACCACTGCGACAATTTGTTCGCGAGTGGTCGCATCCAACCATGAGCAACCAGACATCAAGAAAAGGCCGACTCGCTACTTGGAGCTATCGCCGATCGAAAAGAGCGATTCGACTTTGACGATAGCATAATCGTCGGGGAAAGTATGAATGGCTTGAATCAGCACACTCTTACGACGCGTTTCCACGTTGACGTAGCTCAGCGCGCCAAGCGCCATCCGGCCGCTGGCGTCAAAACGGTGCAATAACCCCTCGGTTTGGCCGGTCCCCAATTGTTGTTGAACCATCCAGAACATATCGGGTTCGACGGGTTCCAATTGAAAATGCGTCTTGTACTGGACACCTCCACGGCACTCCGCTCGCTCGGTGCGGCTACCTTTCAGCGGGCGTGAAAGCAGACAGCGACGCTTAGGCAGCGGCTGTTGGGCGCTGGTGGCGACTTCGCAAATCGTCATCCCCGCGCCTCGCCATGTGACGACGTGTCCACAATTGGTGATGTCAACCTGGACCTCATAGTCCGTACGCTCGACACGACGTCGTTGATGCAGTGCGTAAAGCTCGGGATGCAGCGAGCGGCTGAAAACGTGAAACGCCAATTCGGCGACTTTGGGGCGAACCGAAAGCATGGGAATTTATCTATGAAGAAGAGCGCGAGTAAATAAATTTGTTGTCAAGACTGAATGTTCGAGGTCGTTGATACTCAATGAAAACTTTTTTCACTAAGATATCGCCAGTTTCGCTCTGCTCGGTCTTATGCCACTAACGTCTGTCGATACGTGTGAATCGCGTTTCGCCGTATTTCCACTCGCCCAGCGTTGTCGTGTCATGCCCATTATACGCTGTGGAGTGTTTCCAACCAAAGAGCGTTTACGCGGATGAGAACAAAGAATATTCTTTTTGTTTCAAGCCCCCATTTCCCATTGACATTTCGGCGATTCTGAGCTTCCAACATCCTTTGAATTTGCCCCCTTCATTCTTGCATCAAGTGTTGTCTGTACCATGGTTATCGTCATCGACAATTACGATTCGTTCACTTACAACCTGGTCCAGCGACTCGGTGAGATCGATGCCGAAATCGATGTTCGCGTCTTTCGTAATGACGAGCTCTCGATCGAACAACTGCAAGACTTGTCGCCATCGCGTGTCCTGATTTCACCTGGACCTTGCACACCCAACGAAGCGGGCGTCAGCGTCCAATGTGTCAAACAATTCGCAGGCAAAGTCCCACTACTCGGGGTATGTCTTGGCCATCAATCGATCGGGCAAGCGTATGGAGGCGAGATCGTGCGTGCTCCGGAACTGATGCACGGCAAAACCGACAAGATCTATCACGACGACGAAGGTCTATTTAAAGGCATCGAGAATCCGTTTGTTGCAACTCGTTACCACAGCCTGGTAATCGAGCCGTCAAGTTTGCCGGACGAGTTGATCGCCAGTGCATGGACTGACACCGGAGGCAAGCGGCAAATCATGGGGGTGCGTCACAAAGAATACAAACTCGAAGGATGGCAGTTTCACCCTGAAAGCTTTCTGACGCAGCCAGGCATCGAATTGCTCAAGCGATTCTTGGCATGGTAACTCCAGCGCCAAGTCACGTGGGGGAGGATGTCTCGTGATCGTCATCAAACAACACGACGATCGATGCACAATTGACGTCCATGTCACCCCCAAAGCAAAACAGGCTTCAGTCGGTGGATGCCACGACGCAGCTCTCCGCATCTCGGTCACCGCGCCGGCTGATAAAGGAAAAGCCAATAAGGCGGTCGAAAAATCGATCGCCGCGGTTTTTGGCGTCGCTAAATCGAATGTCGAAGTCGTCCGCGGATCGACCTCGCGACGCAAAACTGTGTCCATCGCCGGAGTCAGCGAATCCGAAGTACGCAAGAAACTCGATCCGCTGCTACGCGATGGATCTGCGTAAAAAGACTACGGTGCGTGTGTTAGCGACATGCCACCTCTCCCAAGCTAAAGTTCGGCAGAGGTGGCTTGCGTCATGTCACCTCTCCCAAACGTAGTTTGGGAGAGGTCGAGCAGAGCCTTCAGCGATTGCTCGGGTGAGGGCCGTCCGAGCAAGCCAGCGGCCTGCTGCAAGCTCCGTTGCGCGGTCGGCCCTCACCCGAACGAGGCCTAAAGGGCCCGCGGCTACCTCTGCCGAGCTGAAGCTCAGCAGAGGTGGCTTGCGTCACGTCACCTCTCCCAAACGTAGGAGACTGCTGAATTAGTCGGGGGCCCTGGAAATGCGTAGAATGAGAGGGTGTCGTTTCT